>JAQUSF010000061.1 GCA_028715215.1 Candidatus Zixiibacteriota bacterium | reverse complement strand
CATAAGCACAAACCTATTCGGGGTCTTGAAGATAAAGCCAGTTTTTCCGTGCTTATAATTTTTTCAATTTTCTCTGGTGGCGACGGTTTTAAAAAATAAACAAAATCAGCCGTGGTGTGAATTTCCGGTTCTGTGATACCCAGTTCTTCCACCAGCCGTCGGGATTCTTCGTCTCTGACGGTAATCAAAGCCACCCGGTTCAGAACGTCTTTTAACGCTCTTCGGGAATGTTCCAGGTGTACCGGCCCGAAACCGACCCCGAACAGTATCACTTTCTTGCCGTGTTTAACGGCTCGCTTGATTTTCGTCAGCAGTTCCAAAAGATAGTAATTGGAGTCGGGGTGGTCATAAAAAAGACCCCCGCCCCCGACAATGAAAATGCTCGTTTCACGGTAAACTTTCAAGGTTTTGAAAAAGTTTTTCCGGTTGCGGCCCAGGGCGCGGATTAGAAAACTTTTTATCGATGTGGGAAGGATATTGGCGACGGCGGGGACGTGGTGACTGCGGCTGGTTTCTTCAGGATTACCCGAATAGACCACGTAATCGGCCGGGAGGTCAAGTTCTCTTAATCTGGTCAGCATACAGCTTAAGATGGCTTCGTCGCCGATATTGGCATGACCGAAATAACCGAGAATGGATATTAACTCTTTTTTTTGCATACGCCTCTGTCAGCGTTCGGAAGCCGGGGGTTTCGGTTTTCTCTTCAGTATATTGCATACCCGGGCTTTAAGTTCCCGTGCTTTTTCGCGCTCCTCGCGATGGTAAAAGCCGATAAGGTATAAGACCACCGGGAAGCAAAGAGCGATGACAAACTTGACGGTTATTGAAGAGTAAATATTAGTCGGGTTGATGTAAAGGGCAATAACATACAGCCCTGCCGCGGTCAAGACCATTTTTACCAGGCGGCCAAGTTCGTAGGGGATACGGTAGAAATGTTGTGCGATGGGGAATACACAGATTAAAAGAAAAGCAAAAGAGCAGATGGTGGCGATGGCCGCCCCCCAGATTTTGAAAGGGGGTATCAAAAGCAGGTTTAACACGATATTCAGAACCGCCCCGATAAGAGCGGTAATACCCAGATACTTGGTTTTTTTCTTAAGCAGAATGCCAAACTGGGTGAAAGAATAAGCCCCGTAAAAAATGTAGGAGATAAGAATAAGGATAACGTACTGGTAGGCGCTGTGGTATTCGGGGTCGGCGATGATGATAAGGATATCGCGTATTAAAACCAGAATTCCCAGCCCGACAAAAAGCTGGATATAAATAAAATAAGTAAAAACCAGGCCATAGGTAGGCAGGGCGTCCGGTTCTTTGACGATTTCGAACTGTTTGGGCGCCCAGATACGCGAAAATGGAGCCAGTATCAGGACATTGGGCAGCATACCGAACTTGTAGGCCAAAGAATAGATCCCGACATCGGACAGGGTGGCCAGGCGCTGCAGCAGAAAACGGTCGCCGAAATTAAGGACAAACATCCCCAGCCAGCTTCCCACCAGGGGAAAGCCGTATTTCAGCATGGCTTTGGCGATATCGAGTGAATAAGCTAACCCGGTCTGGCGCAGGGTATAGACCGTCAGAAAGACCCCGGTTACGGCACTGGCAATAAGCCCGCCGTAAAGAATACCCAGCACCCCCAGGCCGTAGTGAACGATGAAGACGATATTCAATGTCAGGTTCAAAACCAGCCGGGCAAGGGAAATAACCACGAAGAAGACCGAACGCTGTTGTATCCGAAGCAGGGTGGTGGGGATTTCATTGCTGAGGTTGATGACCATGGTGATGAAAATAATATTGAAAAGATGCGAATAATCGGGAGCATTAAAAACAAGGGTGGAAATCCTGTCGGAAAAATAGAACAGGACGAAAAGCACGAACAGGCAAACCGCCCAGATTGTCAGCATAGCCACACTGATAACCTGGTTTTTTCGTTTCTGGTCCTCGTATTCGTAATAATAGCGGACTACCGACTGGGCAATCCCCATAGCCAGAAGCAGGCCGATAATGTACGATGTTAAATCCAGAAGTTCCAGGGTGCCGTATTCCTCGGTGGAAAGGTAATGGGTATAAACGGGAATAAGAATAAAACCAATTGATTTACTCAGTAAATCACCCAGACCGTAGATGACGGAATGCTTGGCCAGACTTTTTATGACGCTAAACATGGTTTGAGCCCGCCCGAGGTTTAAAGCAAGAAAAGGTATTTGTCATGATTATGTTTGTCAAACAGGAAGGTCCCCGGTATCGAGATTGACTTTTCTAGCCGGGTTGCCCAGGACAGTGGTGTTGTCCGGGACACTTTTGAAAACCACACTGCCGGCTCCTACTGTACAATTCCTGCCGATATTGGCCAGAATAACGGCGTCCTGTCCAATCCAGGAATTGCTCCCGATATGAATTATTTCGTTTTCTTCAATTATCTGTCTCTGATGGCTTCTTGCTGCGGGTCGTCCATGCTGGTACTTGCCCGAGACGATGGAGACACGTGCGCCCAGAAGGACGTTTTCCTCGATATCGGAAAAGCCGATAAAGCTGTAATGGCCGACCACGACTCCGGAACGAATAATATTCTGGCGATGCGCCAGCCAGCTTCCGAAAAGAAAATGAGCGTCAGGTGAGATTTTGGTGCAAACCGCCCAGTAATAAGCTTTTCTCATGTAAGTGCCCAGGATACTCGGACATATGGATAAAATATCCCGGCAAGAACCGAAAATGCATTCAGTATTTTTATTGAAAAGAGCCGCTTCCAGCCAGGTCAGTAATATTAACGGTAAAGCAATAATCAGGCAAATTATAAACAAGAGCCTTTTAAAAATAAGTTTAAGTGGTGTCGTTTTCATAATTTTGAAGCGATTAAACCGCCTCCCCAATATAAGAAATTAATCGGTTAAAAATAACGTAACAACACGAGTATTATACTAATTTTTCCTGATTAGTTTATTAAAAAGTTCATCCAGAATATCACAACGTGATTCCCAGCTGTATTTTTCCTCCACCTTCCGACGCCCATGATATGCCAGTTGTTTTCTCAATTCTTTATCTTTCAATAAGATAATTGTCTGTTGGGCAAGCTCTTCGGCGGTTTCACCCACCAGGATATCTTTTCCGACCGCAACCTCGATTCCCTCACAGCTGAGCGGGGTGGCCACCACCGGGGTTTCCATCGCCCAGGCTTCCAGAATCTTGTTTTTAATACCTGCCCCGGACCGCAACGGGCAGATATATACCTGGGTTTTGTTGAAGTATTCGCGGATATCAGCCACCGCACCGGTGACGGTGATACCGCTTCGCTCGTCATCGAGCGCTTTTATCCTGTCGCCCGGATAACGGCCGACGATATAAAGTGCAGCCTCGGGAACTTCTTTTTTAATCAGAGGAAAAATCTCCCGGCATAAATATTGAGCCGCAGAAATATTGGGTTCATAATTCATTACCCCCGAGAACATCAGAACGGATTCATCGCTCAGGCTTTTACCGGTCGTTTTGAAGAATTCAGCATCCACGCCGTTGGGAAGAATAGTGATATTATTGGCGGGGCACAACCGCCGGTGAACTTTGGCGTCATCGAACGATATTATTACGACATTTTTTAATTTGCTGAGTTCTTTTTTCTCGAAATTCCTGGCTGTAAGCCAGGCTTTAATGGCTCGCAGTTTATTGATAAGATCTTTTTTCTCCCGCATCAGGCGGAAATGAAGCACCGTCGGGTCATCGCCGATATCATAGACGACCGCCGTTTTTTGAAGGTTACCGACATATTGCCGGGCACTTAGGCCGTAAGTGTAAACGACATCGATTTTTTCCTCTTTTACCTTTTTTTCTATGGCCTCATGGACCGCATCATCATAGGCCGAAAGGCTGTAGTCTTCCAGCGGAGGTTTATAAATATCCCTGATAATTTTGAATATGGAATACCGGTTGGGCTGTGAGTTGAGCGATTTATACAGAAAATAAGAGGACGAGGCGAACAGGTTATCGAGAACATCCAGGGAATCGCGGGATGGTTCTTCGGCGGTCTGGCAAATCAGGTGGACTTCATGGCGTTTCGCCATCAGTTTCCAGACATGGAATATACGGAGCTCACGGCCGGTGAGGATGGGATAGAGTAGCGTGTGGGAATAAAGAAGAATTTTCATAAGCGGTTACTCCAGATACTCATAGTCGCCGTCGCCATCCACAAAATGGAGTTTATCGCCATCCGCCAGCTGGTCGATATTGCCGGATTGAGACATGACACAAAACAGGGGGGTTTCTTTGAGATTGATATAACCGTGGCGGCCAAGGCTGTCGCGAAGGCGCTTAAGGGTGCCCCAGCAATATACATTTGTGAAGCCGCTGTTTTTAAAAAATTTATTGGCAAAACCAATACTGTCATAAGGTTCGGTTTCTATTTGTGGATCCCAGATGATATCGACAATTTTACCGATATGCCCGGTGCCTTTCAGTACCATTACAGTCGTAATCCGGTTTTCGATTTTCCGGTAAAGGCGGTAATATTTTATATACGGTTGTTTGACATAACGCCAGTTCATAAAGGCGGCATCTTTAACCGGCAGGAGGTGATATTGCGGCGCCACGCGGTTGAAAAAGAGGTCAAATTCCTCACCAAATTTATCGATAAAATAATATTCCTTGTCCAAAAAAGGAGGGGGCTGGGGAAAAGTTCCGGGTCTTTGGTATAATTTTAATTTACGAAGCAGCCAGCGGGATTTGGAGACGATGCAAATCATGTAGTTATTGGGATAAATGGGGGTATAACCGAATTTCATCAGGAGCTCATACATTTTGGGAGCTACTCCGCGGGCATAGTATAGCGGGAGAAGTTCCGCTCTTTTCGCCATCATACCCCACATTATTCCCCGTCGGCGGAAAGCCGGGTCTATCATCGACCCCGAACCATGATAAGCTTTCAGAACCTGGCCCTGAAAAATTACATCCATGGGAAAATGTGACGTAAAACCGACGATTTTATTGTCTTCCTCAGCCACCAGAATCTGGATTTCGCCGGTACGGGGGTGGTCAAGATACTGCCATTGCCAGCGGCGTTTCAGGGGTTCGCTGCTGCCGTAGGTAAATTCAAAAAGGCGGAAAAGGGCGGAGCAATCTTCCTTATGAAAATCCAAAAGGCGATATGAAATCGTCATGAAAGAAATCCTAACTCTCTAATATGTTTCTTTTTAAATATATAGAACATACTACCTTTCGTACAATATAAATGTATATCGGCATTTTTTTATGTTGTCATCAAGCCGGAAAGAACTAATTTAGAGTAAAAGAATCCCTGATTTGAACATATGCTGAATTATCTGAAAAATGCCACCAAAGTAATTCTTTATTATGGGGGGTATTATCGCTTTCGAAGTTATCTGGCGACACATAATTCGAAACGACTTTTAATGCTGATGTATCATGATTTTGCCCCGGATAGTATCCTTGATAAGGAAATCCAGCCTCTTCAGGAGATGATTACCGCTAACCAATTCGAAACTCATCTTAAGGTCATCAAGGAGCATTACCGGATTATAACGGTAGAGAAAGCCGTAGAAGAGATAAAATATGGCGGGGGACTCAAGGAGAATTCGGTGGCACTTACAATTGATGACGGCTATGCCTCGACATATGACATAGTTTTTCCCCTTTTAAGGAAATATGAATGTGCGGCAACTGTTTATATTCCCACTGATTGGATTAACGGGAAAATGACGTTCTGGTGGGATGACCTGGCTGATATGGTTCAGGCTTCAGACCTGGTAAAAATTGACCTGAAGAATATCATTCGTTTGCTGGGTGATAATTTTTTTCGGCAGCTTAAAAAACCGAGCGATGAATATTCAACCAAGGTAGACCTTTATGAACAGATCTCGTTTGCCATGATGCAACTGCCCGACGGGAAGCTGGGTGAAACCATGACAGCCGTCAAAAAGCTGCTTTTGGGCACGGCCGACTATGAAAAAACCGACCATCGGTCCCTGAGCTGGAATCAAATTAAGGAGATGGCCGACTATGGTGTAAACTTCGGTGGCCATACTTGCTCTCATATCAACCTCAGTCAATCCGATAAAAAAACGATTGAGCAGGAGATTATCGTCTCCAAAACCGAGATAGAGTCGAAATTGGGTAAAAAAATCAAGGGTTTTGCTTATCCCTATGGTTATGATCCGCTTGCCTATGAATCCCTGATCCCGTTTCTAAAGGAACAGGGTTTTGAATATGCCTGTACCAGCTGGTGGGGTAATAATCGAGATGACACCAACCCTTACCTTTTGTTGAGAAACTCCCTGCCATTGATATTGTCGCCATATCTTCTGGGGCGGGAACTTCATATTAATATGGCCGAGAACGAACCGCCGCCTTTTACCAATAATAACGACTGAATTGCTATTCAGTTCGGTTAAATGTCCGAAGGGGGGAGAGCCAGCAGTTCACGGTTATCGTAATTCTGGAGAATTACCCGGCCGGGATTACCGCCCACCAGGCATCCATCCGGAACGCTTCGCGAAAGCATGGTACCATTGGAAATGGTTACATTATCGCCGACAGTTATGGCCCCTGATATTACCGAGCCGGTGCCGACCCAGATGTTGTTGCCGATTTTCGGGATGCCTTCGGTGGCACGGCCGTGACCGACGCCAATCGTGATGTTATGGGTTATGGTGAAATTTTCGCCGATTTTACTGGGACCTATATATATGGTGCCGACATGCCCGATATAAAAGCCGGGGCCGATGTCGGCATAGATATGAACATGGTATATTGTCGCCATGAAAAAGGTTAGAATTTTTTGTAAGATTATGAAAGGTAAAGCGAGGAGTTTATTTTTTGTCCTTATACGTTGTGTGAATTGTCCGAAACGGTAGATGGCAACACAGTGAAAGCCGTTATATGCAAGCCAGAGACATATTTTCTGACCCAGGGATAGCTTGGTAGCATCAAATTCAATCATGTAAAATCTTAAAAGGTCGGCTTTGAAGGGACTTTTTTTATCTGACATCTTGGGGCTCTGTTTCCGCCGGTTGAATATCACCTGTTTTTGAGAACTTAAACAATTAATGCTTTATTGATTTAAACCGGGATATCAAGACTTATTTTTTTTACGCATGATAAAAGAGGCTATTTTATCAATGGAATCAAGATTATCCGGTATCATTTCTTCGTCCTGGATACTTATGTCATAAGTTTCTTCAATAAAAGAAACTACTTCCAGGATCCCGGTGGAGTCAACCAGGCCGGTGTCAAGAAGGGATTCGTCGTTTTTAAGTTTCGTTTCCTGGTCGTAAACGAAGTTTTTTTCGATATAGTCTTTTACCTTTTTGACAATTTCGCTTGGTTCCATGGTATTTCCCTATAAAAAGCATTAAAATCCAGTTTAACAACACCGGCATCTAATAATTGTTTATGCTTGTTAAGCAGTCAAATATAGTATATTATATCGACTGACAAAGCAAAACTTTTTAATTTTTAACCGGGTGAGTAAATATGGAGTTTCATAAAAATATTTTGAAAATTGATGCGGCTGAAGTTACCGAGGAGCTGACCGAGCTTATCCGTAAGCAAATCAGGCAGGATTTAAAGCGGGAGGGGGCGGTGGTGGGTATAAGCGGGGGTATCGACTCCACGGTGGTGGCTACTTTATGTACCCGGGCGCTGGAGCCGGATAAGGTTCTGGGGGTAATAATGCCCGAAACCGACTCCAGCCCGGAAAGCCGGAAACTGGCGGAAGATCTTGCCCGCCACCTGGGTATCGAATTTGTAGTGGAAAATATTACCGGCGCCCTGGACGGCTTTAAATGTTATCAACGACGCAACGAAGCCATCAAACAGGTGTTTCCGGATTTTAAACCGGAATACAAAACCAAGATAACCATTGGTTCCAAGCCCCTTGAAGGGGACACCCTGAGTTATTTCAAGTTAACCATGGAAAAGCCCGGCGGCGAGGAAAAATCCAAGCGCCTGCCGTTAAAACAGTATCTTCAGGTAGTAGCCGCATCCAACTTCAAGCAGCGAACCCGGATGTCAACCTTATACTATCATGCTGAAAGGCTCAACCGGGCGGTGGTCGGGACCGGTAATAAAGATGAACACGAACTGGGCTTTTTCGTAAAATACGGCGATGGCGGCGCCGATTTGAAACCGATTGCGCACCTTTTTAAAATGCAGGTTTTCCAATTGGCGGAATATTTGAAGGTTCCTGAAGATATTCGCCGGAGAATACCCACGACGGATACTTACAGTGCCGAAGTTACCCAGACGGACTTTTTCTTCGGCGTCAATTTTGACATCCTCGACCCGGTCTGGTATGCTCTGGAGCACGATATTCCGGCTGATAAGGTAGCCAGGGAATTGAACCTGAGCTCAGACCAGGTCGAGCGGATTTACCGCGATATTCAACAGAAAAAGCGCAACACCACCTACCTTCGGGTGCCGCCGCTGGAATACCAGTGATAATTCAGGAGAGTTATCAAAGACTTTCCTTTTATCAAAAAATCTTCGATTTGATTGAGAATAGTCTGTTTTGTACCGCTTATTCGTCACTATTGACCTGCCGGTTGATGTCAAAGAACAACTACGCTTTATCTGCTATGGTGTTCCGGGGGCAAACTGGCTGGACGACAATCAGTTACATCTTACGTTACGCTTTATCGGGGAAGTGGATGGGGGCGTTTTTAAGGATATAGCCGAAGCCCTGGCGCTTATCAGGCATGAACCGTTTGAATTGGAGCTTCGAGGTGTAGGTTGTTTTCCCCTGAGGAAGACGCCAAAATCAATCTGGGTCGGGGTATCTAAAAATGAAATCCTGGTGCACCTTCAGAAAAAAATCGATACCGCCCTGATACGTCTGGGTCTGAAAAAAGAAGGGCGGAAATTTTCCCCGCATATTACCCTGGCCCATCTGAAGGAATCCCGGGTCAACAAGATAGCCGGTTATCTGGCGGCCAACGGCCTTTTTAAAGTCGAGCCTTTTTTAGTGGAAGAGTTTTGTCTTTATTCCAGTTATCTTTCTTCTCAGGGAGCTATTCACCAGCTGGAGGAAAGCTACCCGATGATGGTGAAAGGAGCGATAAAGGATGAAAAGTTACCGTAAGGAATTGTGGTTCAATATCCCCGGGCGTCGGGGATTTGTCAATATCACGCCGGAGGTTCGGGATTGTGTCCGTCAGAGCGGAATCAGCGAGGGCCTGGTACTGGTTAACGCCATGCATATAACGGCCTCGGTGTTTATCAACGATGATGAGCATGGCCTTCACCAGGATTATGATAAATGGCTCGAGAAACTCGCTCCCCATGAACCGACAGGCCAGTATCGGCATAATGATACCGGCGAGGATAATGCCGACGCCCACATGAAAAGACAGTTGATGGGCCGCGAGGTAGTGGTTGCCGTCACCAGTGGCGAACTTGATTTCGGTCCCTGGGAACAGATTTTTTATGGTGAGTTTGACGGCCGGCGGCGAAAAAGAGTGCTGATTAAAATTATCGGGGAATAAAAACATTAGGTCAATAATCCCGTAAACTAATATTAAAATGCTTTTTTAAAAAGGAATGTGCTTATGAATTTAAAAATGTGGGTATTGAAGTTTTTCGGGGTCGTCATGGTTTTAACAGGAACGGCTCTTGGTCAGAACGAACTTCAGTTTCCCGTTGAAAAAATTACTCTCGATAACGGACTGACAATCCTGGTGGTGGAGCGTCATACGGCCCCGGTCTTTTCCGGCTTTATAACGGTGGGGGTCGGTTCCGCTTATGAAAAAATCGGGAATATCGGCAGTGCCCATCTTTTTGAACACATGATGTTCAAGGGCTCGCAGGTTATCGGCACCACTGATTACGATGCCGAGAAAGTGTTGATGGCTCAGGAAGACTCGGTCTGGGCTTTGATTGACAAAGCCCAGCAGGAAACCCGGATTATTAATTTGAATCAGCCGGAGAAACTGGAGGACCATTTAAAACGTATCGAGCAGCTTCGCGCCGGCCTTGATTCCCTTTCGCAACTCAGTTCCCGGTATGTCCTCCAGAATGAATTCGACCAGATATACACGCGCAACGGCTCGGCGGAATTTAATGCCACTACCGGTTATGACATCACCAACTATTACGTTTCCCTGCCGGCCAACCGCCTGGAATTGTGGTTTGCCATGGAATCCGGCCGCCTGATACATCCGGCTTTAAGGGAATTTTTTACGGAGCGTGATGTTGTCAGTGAAGAGCGGCGGCAGTCGGTGGAGAACAGCGGTGACGCCAAACTGTTTGAACAGCTGGTCGGCACCGCCCTCATTGCTCACCCTTATCAGATTTTCTGGGAGTGGCAGTCGGAGGTCAATAACCTGACCCGCTCCGACCTTCAGGAGTTTTTTGAAACCTATTATATCCCTCAGCGGATAACAGTTGCGGTCGTGGGCGATGTAAAACTGCAAGAGGTTCGTCGTCTGGCTGAAAAGTATTTCGGGGATATGCCCCGGGGCAAGGACCCGGAACCGATTTACACCACCGAGCCGCCGCAGACCGGCGAAAGGCGGGTAAATGTTCATTTCGATGCCAACCCGGCGCTGGGGATAGCATATCATAAAACTTCCTTCGACGACCCCGACGAGCCGGCTTTTGCGGTTATCGAACGTCTTCTTGGTGACGGCCGCACTTCCCGCTTATATAAAACTCTGGTACTGGATAAGAAATTGTGTCTGGAAACCTCGGTTTCCACTTTTCCGGGGAGCGGCTTCGGCAGTGAATATGATGGTATCATTGTGATCGATGCCTATCCCAAAGAAGGGGTGAGTACCGGCAAGGTCGAACAAGCCATCTATGAGGAACTTCGGAAACTGGCAACCATCCCGGTCGACGCCGCGGAGCTGACCAAGATAAAAAATCAAATCGAGGCGGAATTGATCTGGGCTTCTTACAGCAACATGGGTCTGGCTCGATACCTGGCCACCGCGCAGTATCTGGCCCGGGACTGGCGCTATATAATCCGTTTCCGAAACAACCTGCTGGCTGTTACCCCCGAAGATATCATGCGGGTTGCCGGGACGTACCTGACCGAGGAGAACCGTACCGTGGCCACCCTGATTCCCAAACAGAAGGGAGGCGAACTGTGAAATATTTGTATATCCTCTCAGTACTGACCGTGGTTTTTATAGCCGCGTGTGTCCAGGCTCAAAATCCCCGGGATATGAAATTTTCCGAACTTACTTTTGAACCTGCCGAACCGGTGCGATTCACGACCGACAACGGCCTGGTGGTTTATTTCCTTGAGTATCATGAACTGCCGGTGGTTAGCGTAGCGGTTTTCTTTCACGGCGGGGACGTTTATGATATCCCTGACCAGGCTGGTTTGACCGGTCTGACGGCGGTGTTGCTGCGAACCGGGGGAGCCGGTCGGCGAACTCCGGACCAGGTTGACCTGGACCTTGATTTCGTCGGTGCCCATATTTCCAGCCAGGCCTCAGCCGATGACCTGTCGCTGAGAATGAATGTCCTGAAAAAAGACATCAACCTGGGTTTTGAAATTTTATCAGATATGTTACTTCGTCCCGGATTCGATACTGCCAAGGTGTCCATGGAAAAATCGAACCGTCAGGACCAGATTCGTCGTCAGAACGACAACGCGTGGGATATCAGCCGCCGGGTGTTTTATCAGTCTCTTTATGGCAGTCATCCCTATGGTCGGTTTGCCACCCTCGCTTCGATTAATAATATCTCGCGGGAAGATATTATCGCGCAGCACCGTCGTTTTTACACGCCCGACAACTGCCTGATAGCGATTTCCGGGGATATGACGGTGAAGGAAGTCAAGAATCTGGTCAATAGTTATTTTAAAGACTGGAAGAAAACGGGGAAACCGCCGGACCCGCCGGCCAGGGTGAATAAAACATATCAGGCCGGGGTTTATTATGCGCAGAAAGACATCAACCAGGCCAATATACGTTTCGGGCACCTGGCGCCGGACAGCAAAGACCCTGACCGCTTTGCGCTGGATCTGGTCAATTTTGCCATGGGCGGCGGCGGCTTTACGTCGCGCCTGACCGGGCAGGTCCGAACCAGTGCGGGACTGGCTTATAGCGTCGGCAGTTATTTCATGACCCGCCCGTTGGGAGGGTGTCTTTTCAGTTATTGTCTGACGCGGGCTGATGCCATGTCACAGGCGGTACAAATGATGCTCGATATCATCGCCGGGGTGAAAAAGGACGGCATCACCGAGGAAGAACTGCAAATGGCGAAAGAGTCGATCATTAACAGTTACATTTTCGATTACGACACCCCGCAGGAACTCGTTTCCGCCCGGGCTTACCTGGAATTGATGGGCTTTCCGCCGGACCAGCTAAAGAAAAATCTCGAGGCTTATAAAGCGGTAACGCTGGAAGATTGCCGGCGAGCCGCGGCGAAATATCTGGATACCAAGGACATTGTCATCGTTATTACCGGCAATAAGGAGATGTTTGACAAGCCGCTGGAAACATTCGGGACGGTGACGGCGGTCTCGATGGAAATCAAGTGATTAGGGAACCTATGCATAAAAAAGGAATCAGCATGCTGAAAAAAGGATTGTTACACCCGGTTTTATTTCTGCTGACCGGCCTGGCGCTTATGCTCGCCTGCGGTCAGCGGGTGGAGATTGACCCGCCGGTGGCGAAAATAGTTCCTCACCTGGACACTATCTGCCAACAGGAAACCACGGATAATTATTTCTGGCTGCGGGACCGGGAAAACCCCGAGGTCATCGCCTATCTGGAAGCGGAAAACAACTATACTGAAACAGTCATGAAACATACGGAAAAATTCCGCGATGAACTCTACCGGGAAATGCTGGGCCGGATAAAAGAAACCGACCTTACCGTGCCGGTAAAAAAAGATGACTACTATTATTATTCCCGAACCGAGGAAGGCCGGCAGTACTCCATATACTGTCGCAAAAAAGGAAGTCTTGAAGCCCCCGAGGAGATCCTTCTGGATGTCAATCTGCTGGCCGAAGGCAAGGATTACTTGTATCTGGGAGTGTACGAAGTCAGCCCCGACCATAAACTGCTGGCCTATGCCACTGACGACAAGGGGAATGAGCGTTACAACCTGCGGATAAAAAATCTCGAAACCGGGCAGCTTCTGCCGGATTCAATCGAGAATATCGCTACCTCGCTGGTATGGGCCAACGACAACAAAACCTTGTTTTATACCATCACCGATAACGCCTGGCGTCCGTACAAAGTTTTCCGTCATCGACTCGGTACCGACGCTCAAAAGGATGAACTGGTATTTCATGAAAAGGATGATGCTTTTTTCACCGGGCTGGATAAAACCAAGAGCATGGCGTATATCCTGATTGGCCTGGGCAGTAATACGACCAATGAGTACTGGTATCTTGACGCCGACAAACCGACCGGCAAATTCAAGGTCATTCACCCCCGCCAGCACCAGATGGAATACAGTGTCGACCATCATGGTGACAAATTCTATATTCTGACCAACGACCAGGCCCGGAATTTCAAACTCATGCAGGCGCCGGTGGCCGACCCGGCCAAAAAGAACTGGGCGGAGGTTATCCCGCACCGGGATTCGGTTATGCTGACCGGCCTGGACATGTTCCGCGATTACATGGTCGTTTACTATCGTCAGGACGGGCTTAAGCAGGTACAGGTGACCGAGTACGCCACCGGGCAAACGCACCGGATTGAGTTTCCCGAACCGGTTTATGTCATCAGCGGCGGCGATAACCCCGATTTTAAAAGCGAGCTGTTACGTTTTGTCTATATGTCGCTGATAACGCCGAATTCGGTCTACGATTACAACATGAAAACCCGGGAACGCGAACTTAAAAAACAGAAAGAGGTCCTGGGCGGTTATAAGCCCGATGATTACCAGATGGAAAGAATTTTCATCGCCGCCCGTGATGGCGCCCGGGTGCCGGTGTCAATGGTTTATAAAAAAGGAATGGTCAAAAACGGAAGGCATCCTTTATACCTGTACGGTTACGGTGCCTACGGTATTACGATGGATCCCTGGTTTTCCTCGAACCGTCTGTCTTTGCTCGACCGGGGCTTTATCTTGGCGCTGGCGCATGTCCGCGGCGGCAGTGCGATGGGGCGCGGATGGTACGAGGATGGTAAACTGCTTCATAAGAAAAATACCTTTAATGATTTTATCGATGTGGCGGAAGGTTTAATTGAGCAGAAATATACTTCCGCCGACAGGCTGGTCATCAGCGGCGGCAGCGCCGGGGGATTACTGGTCGGCGCGGTGGTTAACATGCGGCCGGAGCTTTTCAAAATTGCGGTCGCCGACGTACCCTTTGTGGACTTGATGAACACCATGAGCGATGAATCCCTGCCACTGACGGTTATCGAATGGGAAGAATGGGGGAATCCCCACGACAAGGAATTCTGTGATTATATGCTTTCCTACTCGCCCTATGATAATGTCCGGGCGCAGGCTTATCCCCACCTGTTCATTACCGCCGGCCTGAACGACCCGCGGGTAAGCTACTGGGAACCGGCCAAATGGACCGCCAAACTTCGCGCCCTCAAAACCGACCACCACCGCCTGCTTTTGAAAACCAATATGGGAGCCGGGCACGGCGGGGCGTCCGGACGGTACGATTATCTCAAAGAAATCGCCCTCGAATATGCCTTCATTTTCGATATACTGGGTATAAAGAAATAACACCGGTTCACACCGGGGTAAAAAAACGCACTCTGCCGGCAGGGTGCGTTTTTTTTGTTGGTGTTTTTTTCATGGGGCGGCGTAAAGAGCGGCGCCGATAATACCGGCGTGGTTGCCCATCAGGGCTGGTCGGACTGGGGCTGAAGTTTTCAGGAAAGATTGAAATTTATCGAAATTTTCGACAATACCACCGCCGATAATAATCAAATCCGGCGAAGTCAGTTTTTCCATTTCCTTGAGATAGTAATCCAGCCGCCCGCCCCATTCTTCCCAGCTTAATTGCTGTCGGACACGAACACTGGCGGCGGCGAACACCTCACCTTCGAGCCCGTTGCCGAGAAAGACATGACCGAACTCGGTGTTGGGAAAAAGCCGGCCATGGCAGAATAGCGCCGAGCCGATACCGGTTCCGAGGGTTAAAAGTAAAACCGTGCCGCCCTGCGGGTGGTTACGCTCTTTACCCGAGCCGTATTTCATCTCGGCCAGCCCGGCGGCGTCGGCATCGTTGATGACACGTATTTTATTCCTTACAGCCGGCTGGAAGAATTTTTCAAGGTTCGTATGCAACCACCGGGGTGAAATGTTAGCCGCGGACAGGGCGATGCCTTCTTTGACAACCCCGGGGTAACCGATACCCACGGTTTCGTGCCAGGCGAATTTGGCGATAATCTCCTCAATGATTCTTTTGGTTTCTTCGGGAGAGGTCTTTCCGGAAAAGGCGACATAGCAGGGTTCCGAGGTCAAAAGGCCGGTCGTTAGGTCCACCGGTGCGGCTTTGATACCGCTGCCGCCGATATCGATACCGAGACTTTCCCCGGAAACGCCGTTGGAGTTGTTGCCTGTTTTCATGGTGGTTATAGAAAGGAAACACAGGGATGATTTCAAGGTTAAAATTATAATCGCCGGACAAAAAGGCGGAGAATTCGGCTCCTTTCCGCCTGTGGCACCTTTCCACTTGACATTTGGGAGAAAAGAGGTATGTTTTTCAGGCTAAAAGACAGAACTGGAATAAATGCGCCATTAGCTCAGTCGGTAGAGCAGCTGACTCTTAATCAGCGGGTCCGGGGTTCGAGCCCCTGATGGCGCATTTTTTTGAGTTCACCCAAACCACTTGGTGATACATAACTATCTCCAATTGTCGAACGCTGATACCGTTAACAGTTATGAGTGTTTCAGTCCGTCGAACTGTCTAAGATTGTAAAACCGACTAATTCAATCCAATTTAAAGCCGTTTTTTTATTGAAAAAACGGCTTTTTTACGGATTCGCTTGACAAATACTGTCGGTGGATTAAATTACTTTTAAATTCAGGAGCATACCCCGTTATCTTGGGTTGAATTAAGGACATCAAGTTTACTTACTTGATACAAATATGATAACCTTTAAATATTGAATCTTATAACTATTTAACTGGGAGGTGTGTTTATGTTATTCAAAAAGCCAAACATTATACTATCGATTGTCATGGCGGCATTTATTCTTTTATTAATCCCAACGGTGCTATCATCTACAGATAATTGCGGGGATGTCAACAATTCAGGCGGAGAACCGGATATTTCCGATATCACTCGTTTAATCGATTTCCTTTACTTGAGCCATGTCCCCTTAGACTGTGGAACAGTCGAGGACATAGACGGTAATGTGTATCAAACAGTAACTATTGGTACTCAATTATGGATGGCAGAGAATCTTAAGGTTACCCACTATCGCAATGGTGAAGCCATACCAAATATAACTGATAATAGCGAATGGGAAGGCCTTACTACCGGTGCCTATTGCAACTATTATAATGATGAACATAATGTTGCTATTTATGGTCGATTATATAATTGGTATGCAGTAAATGACAACCGCGGTTTGGCTCCAGAAGGATGGCACATACCAAGCAACACTGAATGGCAAGCATTAGTTGATTACCTTGGCGACAGCACTGTTGCAGGGGGAAAAATGAAAGAAGCTGGATATATTCATTGGCATCATCCCAATACTGGAGCAACAAATGAAAGTGGTTTTACCGCATTGCCAGGTGGCTTACGTATCACTGCTTCCGTCGGGGGTTACAACAGTATGGGTTACGATGCCAATTTCTGGTTTTCTACGGAGTACAGTAGTAGCAATGCGTATTCCTGCTATCTGCCTTACGATTACTCAGAATTTTGGCGACTTTCATGGAAGAAGTTCTGTGGTTTCTCAGTTCGCTGTGTCAAGGATTAATTGAATATTTGACTCTTAACATAGTCAAAGTAAGGCTCATTATCTTTAGCCATCTCTGCATCACAGGGGCGGCTTTTTAAATTTATGAAGGTTGTGTCAGTTCTTGTTCACCGAAGGTGAGTGTGAACTGACTCCGTTTTGCTTTTCTGTGGTCGGAATATGTCCTTGGACACCAACTTTTTTCAATTTTATCGATATTTCAGAATGCAAATCAACTAAACGTATATCAGACGTATCCCCTACTACAGGGGGTGGTGCATCCAGACATTCGGTTCGACATAGGTTCCGATGTCCGCGACCCGGTCTATTGTTACCGGTACCAGTGCTCCCGGTATTTCATAGGTACCGCTTTTCGGAAAAGACCGGCCGGTCCACTTTTCCCACTCCGCCACCGTGCCGGTTATCCGCATGGCTTTGCGGCAGGGTCTTATAAGGCGGGCGCCAAGGCTCTGGTGCACTCTCAGCCAGGGGTCAAAAAAGAGGCCGTTGACATCGGCCCAGGTTAGGTATTCCTCGATGGATATTAAAGGGTAGTCACATTTGCGGTTGGGGCGTACCGGGGCAATCAGGCCGTTCAAGCCGGCTTCACGGGCCCGCTGTATCATCGCCTGTACGGCCCGGCGACTGATGCCCTTGCCCTGATGACCGCTGAAAACGACAATCTGCAGAGCACAAAGAACAGTCGGTCGAATGCCTTCACGGTGAGCTTTAATCCCCGTGGTGATAGCCCAGTCCCAGCCTTCATCAGGAAGCTTCTCCATCGCCTGGGTCCAGTGAAGGGGTATCGAATTGCCGATCGCCACCGGTAATTCACAACCGCTTTCGGTAAGGACAAACTGAAAATCGGGTAATTCCGTGTAACAGGCATCCAGAAAGGCAGAAGCCGTGTCATGGAGCATGAACTCCGGCCATTCCCGGTTTATGCGGGGGATAGTTCCTTTAACCAGCTCGGGGTTATTCCGGGCCGTGATTATACGATACTCAGGTTGTGACATAACGATTCCTTATTTATCCAATTGGCGTTTATATTATGGACTTTGAAAGGAAATTGCAAGAATTTGATTATGATAATAATCTGGGCTTGTTAATAGAAATTTTTTATTTAAGATGAAATATTTGCAAGGGATTGCATATTAAATTATAAACATTGCCCAAATTAGTCTTATTTTCAATTGCGTTGATTAAAGATTTTGTTTTACAAAAAACTATTTATGTTGTTATCAAACAATGTATTACTTGAATGTAAAAAAGTTAAATACACTGTTCAGTTTTCAGGCAGAGGAATTGCTCACAATCTATTGATAAATATAAAATTAACCATGGAAGGTTATACATCGGCCTGACACCGAAAGGATAAACATCGTGAAGAAACTTATCTCTTTGCTTGCTCTTTTAACCTTAATGGTTGCACCGGCCGGCGCCAGCGTTTTTTATTTCCAGCCCAATCCCGTCGATTTATCCGACCTTGACCACTATCATTACTACAGCTGGGGTATAAACTGGCAGCCTGGTGGTGAAGAGGTAACCTCCGTGTCGCTGACATTCCGCAATATTCAGGACTGGATTGTCGAGCCGGATGATATTCTTTATATCAATCTTCTGGACACGCCGCCCGGACGGGGTGTTCATGCCTATTATGATTATCGTGAAATCGGCAATGCCTGGGAAAATGCCGGACCGCTTATCGGCAGCTGGTCCGACCCGCTCGGTTATCCCCATGCACCGGTGGATTTGACTTTTACCTTCGATGAACAGCAACTGGCTTATTTCAATACTTTTGCCGCCGATGGATACTTCGGTTTCGGTTTCGATTCTGATTGCCATTATTTCAACGACGGTGTGGAATTAAGGGTGGAAACGGCGGTTCCGGAGCCGTTGACGTTAGGTCTTTTCAGTCTGGGACTGGTAGGGCTGGGTTTAATAAAACGAAAAAAGCACTAAGCAAGTGAGAACAGAGATAAGTCTCAGCAAAGGCCGGTGGTCTCTTCAGCCACCGGCTGTTTTTTTATCCGGTGATTTCTATTTTTAAAAACTCAGGTCGTTGATGTTACCCGGTTATGAAAATACCAGGCGGCATTAAGTCCCATAATTATCGCCATCAGGTATCCTTCCTGGCCCCATGTCCAGGCCCGCATGTACAAGATGGAATGCGCAAAAACGATAATGACCATAAAAAGGGCCGCCGAGACCTGAGTATCTTCGGGTTTTAATTTCCTCTTGAAATTTCTATACCCCATTTTTAAACTGACGAAAGTTACCGAAAGCAACGCCAGAGTACCTAAAACTCCGGTTTCGCAGAGGTACTGCAAAAGGACATTATGGGACGACATCCCCCGGATGTAATACCAGACCGGCGCGGTTTTGACTGTGGGGACGATGTTTTCGATAAAAATATAATTACCGATTCCTATCCCGACTATCGGGCTGGTCAAAAAGCCTTTTATGGCGGCGTTCCATAAAACCAGCCGGAGAGCGATAGTGCCTTTGGGTCGCGCCAGGGATTCAATCATTTCACGTACGCGGTCGATGAAGCCGGCCAGAAGGGTTTCATTGAACACCAGAAAAACAATTGTCACCGTTACTGCAATGAGGGTGATTTTTTTGATATTTATCATCGGGGCGAGGTTTCGTTCTCTGTTTATTTTCCAGTAAGCGAAAAGGAGAAGAACAGGAATAGTGATAAACATGGCCAGGAGGGAACCCCGTGATTGCAGAGCCATGAGGGCGGCGATGATGGTCAGGCTGATAAAACCGAATTTGAAACGTTCTCCGGAGTTTTGCGCCCAGATAAAAAAGCAGAGGGTCATCGGCAAGGCGGTGATGGTATAGATTTCAAAAGCCAGCCAGGATGGTCCGAAAATTCTTACTCCACCGCCGTGCATTATGAACAGGACGCAGTTTATCAGGGAGAGGACGAATACCAGGTAAATGTAAAACAGCACCACCTTTCGGATTCCTGCTTCAAGGGCCAGTTTGAATATAGCCCGGAAAGCCAGGTAGATGACGATTATTCGCAGGGAAGGCACCAGCGACTGCCTTACATTATAAGCGAACACGGCGGAGAGCAGGGTGGCGATTATCAGAAAAATAAACGCCAGGTCAAGCCCGGTTTTTCTTATTTCCGTGCGGGTGTGCAGGCAGAAATCAAGAACTACCGAGAAAAATAACAATCCCATGGTGATATCGAAAGGATGCAGGGCAAATCCGCCCAGGCGATAGGGATAATAGACGGCGATTGAAATGATAAACAGGTAGAAGCTGTGAACGGGATTGGCCGCAAGGTAAAAAATAAAGGGGATAGCCAGGCATATCAGGAGTAAACTTGTTTTTCCGATAAGAAAAGCGGCGAAAGCCGGAGCGAAAGCGAGCAAAAGAAGAATAAGCGGGGCGGTATGGTAATTTTTAAAAGTTACGGACGGGGTGTTTTCTACGACCATATTTTATGACTTTGATTGAATAAATTATAACGCTATGATGGAAACCGGTATTTATCGTTTAATCTCAATTTCAGCCGGGAGGTTTCAATCTTTGAATTGTTTGAGGGCGTCGATTTTGGGTATAATACCCAGCACCGGCAGACCCAGGTCGGTCTCGACTTCCTCCACCTTTTTGAACGACGTATCAAAAAGCTCCGCCACCACCGCCG
>JAQUSF010000060.1 GCA_028715215.1 Candidatus Zixiibacteriota bacterium | reverse complement strand
CGATACCGCCTGGCTCTGGCCGGTCAGCGAAACAATTCGCAAGTGCGCCCGTACGTTCGCCACCCAGCTGGCTCTGATGGAACGATACCCCGGCTATGTTTTCGGAGCCTCGCAACCTCAACATTATGATTTTGTCAAGAACTCTTACCCTGAACTGTATTTACGGATCAAGCAAGCCGCAGCTGATGGCAAATGGGAACTCCAGGGCGGGATGTGGGTCGAGGCGGATTGCAACGTTACCGGCGGTGAATCACTCGTGCGGCAACTTCTCCATGGCAAAAATTATTTCAAAGATGAATTCGGAGTGGATGTCGATAACCTCTGGCTGCCGGATGTATTCGGTTATTCGGCGGCCTTGCCGCAGATTCTTCGAAAAAGCGGCATCGCTTATTTCCTGACCCAGAAACTGTCCTGGAACCAGATTAATGAGTTTCCTTATCATACCTTTATCTGGCAGGGCATTGATGGAAGTGAGGTACTGGCTCATTTTCCGCCGGAGAATACCTATAACAGCCAGCTGGCGCCGGAGTCACTTGTTGCCGCTCAAAACCAGTTCAAGGAAAACGACTATATTGATGAATTTATCAGTCTGTTCGGTGTCGGGGATGGCGGCGGCGGACCGAAAGAAGAGTATCTTCAGATGGGGATGCGCATGGCTAATCTTGAAGGTGCTCCGAGAGTCAGATTTGGAAAAGCAAAAGATTTTTTTCATCGTTTGGATGCTTATCGCAACGATGTCCCGAAATGGGCAGGCGAGTTGTATCTGGAACTGCATCGCGGCACGCTGACAACACAGGCCTACGTGAAATGGGCTAATCGACGTCTTGAACACCAGCTTAGGGCTCTGGAAATGCTGAGTTCATGCCTCCCGCTTGACCGGTATCCGCAGATGCGGATAAATGAAATCTGGAAAACGGTTCTTATCAATCAATTTCATGATATCATTCCCGGTTCAAGTATCTGGCGGGTATATAAAGTTTCTCAGGTCCAATACCGCGAGGCATTGCAAAAATGTGAGGCGATCCTTTCCGATGTGTCCTCTGAACTGTTTGAATCCGCTCCTGATGCCATTACCCTTTTCAATTCTCTCCATTATCCTTACGAAGGAGCGGTCGAGCTTCCCGAAGGATGGAAAGACAGGGGTGTGAAAGATGAAACCGGTCAGGTTCTTCCGGCTCAAATCGAACATGACCGGGTAGTCGTCCGGGTTACGGTTGCACCTTACTCGTTTTTAACTTTGACAAAAACAACGGCATCACTGCCGGGCCCGCTTCTCGTAAAAGGCCTGGTTCTTGAAAATACGCTGGTACGTTATGAGTTCAATGCCGATGGCAATATTATTCGATGTTTCGATAAGGAAATGGGTACGGATATTATTATTCCCGAACGACCGGGGAATGTACTGACTCTCTATGAGGACCGGCCCAATGACTGGGATGCCTGGGATGTCGATGCTTTTTATCGTGAAGTACCTCTTGAAAACGCCAGGGCTGAAAAGATGATACCGGGTCCATCGGGCGAGGTTCGACAGGGAATCAAATTTTTATATAGGCTCAGTCAGTCTCGTATAGAACAGACTGTCTGGCTGGGAAAAGCTTCCAGGCGTCTCGATTTCGTGACCAGGGTGGACTGGCATGAGAAACATCGCATGCTCCGGGTGGCTTTCCCGGTTACGGTTAGAGCCGATGAAGCGACTTTTGATATTCAATATGGTTTTTTGAAGCGCAAAACACACCGTAATACCACGTGGGAACAAGCCTGCTTTGAAGCGGTCGGTCACCGTTATGCCGACCTATCTGATTTGAATCATGGGGTAGCCCTGCTTAACGATTGTAAATATGGTTACAGAGTTGAGAATGGTTTGCTCGATTTGAACCTTCTTCGGTCACCCAACTATCCTGATCCCGATGCCGACCAGGGTGAACATCATTTTATATACAGCTTGCTGCCTCATGCAGGTGACCTGGCACATTCTGATGTTATAGCTGAAGCGGCCAGGCTTAACCAGGGCTTAATGGTTTTAAAGGGCGTTCGAACCGCTGATGTTATCTTTCCGGTTCGTATAAAGGGTGAAGGGCTTTCACTGGAAGTTGTTAAAAAAGCCGAAAAAGAGAGCAGTTTGATTATTCGCGTTGTTGAAACCCGCGGTGGCCATTCATGCGGACAATTAATGGTGACGGCAAAAGGGGCGTATCTTGAAGAGACTAATCTTATGGAATGGACATCGGGTGAGGGTATCTCTGCCGGACAACCGGTGGAAATCAAATTGACACCGTTTGAGATTCGTACCTATAAACTGAAATATAACCCGGTATGACGGGCTAGGTGAATATATAAAGACATGAGCACAATGTTTTCTCTGGTTCCACAACCGGCACAGATACATGAAACAGGCGGTAGTTTGTCTTTGACTGGTACCGTGCCGTTGTATCTTGAATCAACCGATACGAAGATTAGTAACATCGCCGATTATCTGGTTACTGAGTGCCATCGATACTGCCAAATAAATCTCAAGCGGATGACGATGGCTGAATCAAGGGTCATTCCCGCCATAACTTTGTCTGTTTCACAAGAGCGACAGCTTGCCTATGAAGGTGCTTATAAGCTGACGGTGCATGACAGCGGTATATCTTTGCAGGCCGGGACTCCAGCCGGTCTTTTTTATGCTGTTCAAACCCTGTTGCAACTGCTTTCGATGGCATCTAATTCGATTGATATGGTCGTTTTGCCGAATCTGGAAATAGTCGACAGACCGCGTTTCAGCTGGCGCGGGATGCATCTTGATGTCAGCCGTCATTTCTTTCCGGTCGAGTTCATCAGGAAATATATCAATATGCTTGCTTTTCACAAGATGAACATGTTTCACTGGCATCTCACCGATGACCAGGGCTGGCGTATTGAGATTAAACGTTATCCCAGACTGACTGAAATCGGTGCTTGGCGCAAAGATGATGGAAACAGGTATGGTGGTTTTTACTCTCAGGACGAGATTCGAGCTATCGTAACCTATGCTGAAGAACGCTGCGTAACAATTGTGCCGGAAATTGAAATGCCAGGACATGCCTCAGCCGCCCTGGCTTCATATCCGGAATATTCGTGTACCGGGGGACCGTTTGCAGTTGAAACGCGCTGGGGGGTATTCGATGATGTCTATTGTCCCGGTAATAAAGCCACTTTCACTTTCCTGGAAAATATACTGGATGAGGTCGCCGGGCTCTTTCCCGGACGATATATCCATATCGGCGGGGACGAGTGTCCCAAAGTACGCTGGCAAAATCATGATTTATGTCAGCGTTTAATGAAAGATTCGGGGTTGAAGACAGAAAACGACCTGCAGGCGTATTTTATTTCACGCCTTGCCGGGCATATTGAAACTTTGAAGAAGAGTCCGGTTGGATGGGATGAAATCCTTGATGGAGGGGCGCCTGCGACAGCCACGATCATGGCCTGGCGCAGTATGCAGAAAGGGGTCGAGGCAGCTGAAGCCGGACACGATGTTGTCATGACGCCCATGACGTATTGTTACTTTGACCATTACCAGGGAGTTGCCGACGAGCCAAAAGCAATCGGTGGTTTTACTCCGCTTCAAACTGTTTATTCTTTTGAACCGATACCCGCCGAATTTCCATCGGCGATGACATCGCATATAATCGGTGCCCAGGGAAATGTCTGGACTGAGTACATGGCCGATTCCAAGCATGTCGAGTATATGGTGTTTCCCAGGTTATGTGCGCTGTCAGAAATTCTCTGGTCCCCTCGAGAAACCAGATCCTGGGCTGATTTTCTGGAGCGACTCAAACCGCATCTTCTTCGTCTTAAAGCCCGCCATATCAACTATCGTCAGTTGAGGATTTGATACGGGATTTATCGGGCTACAACGGCCTTACATTCAGTATTCCTCGCAGCTTAATATCTTTTGATGAGGAACCAATCATGACACGGAAATCCCCCGGCTCGACTATCCTTACCATTTTCTCATTCAGCATTGATAATTTTTCAGGGGTGATTTTAAATGTGATTGTTTTTATTTCTCCTGGTTTGAGATGAACGCGCTGAAAGTCCTTGAGTTCGGTGAGGGGACGAACCACCGAAGCAAGCTCGTCACGAATGTAGAGCTGAACCACCTCGTCGCCTTCATAAGCGCCGGTGTTTTTCAAGTTAAAATGTACCACAGCCGTATCATCGACAGTTATCTGTGCTGGTTCGAACAACAGGTCGTTGTATTCGAATTGCGTGTAACTTAATCCGTAGCCGAAGGGAAACAGGGATTGACCGGTCAGGTCCAGATAGTCGTCGCCGCGGCCGGTCGGTTTATGGTTGTAAACGAGTGGCAATTGTCCTTCCGAAACGGGAAAGGTTATAGGGAGGCGTCCGGCGGGACAATAGTCGCCGAACAGGATATCGGCTACCGCCTCGCCGCCGCATTCTCCCGGGTACCAGACATCAAGTACCGCCGCGGCATTATCGAGCCAGTTACTCATTGTGATGGCACTGCCGCCGGTAAGAATGACCACCACCGGTTTGCCGGTCAGGGCTGCCCGGTTGATCAACTCTTCCTGTCGGCCCGGAAGACTGAGTGACGCCCGGTCGCGAAATTCGCCTTCCTCGATACCGGCAACTACAATTACCATATCGCTTTGCCTGGCAAGGTCAATTGCTTCAGCCAGCTGAGCATTGGAGCCGTCCGTAACATCTGCATTCCACACCAGCCTGAACCAGGCGTTGCCGGTTGGTTCGAAATATTCTATCCGAAGGTCGTATTGTTCGTTCTCCGTAAAATAAAAATCGGCCAGCCGGGTACGCCGGGTGGCTTTTTGCCAGTTGTCAATAATGAGAGAATCGTTCAAATACAGCCGATAGCCGTCGTTGCCATCGATGCCAATCTTGAATATGCCGGTGGCAGGAGCTTTCAGTTTTCCGGTCCATCGCACCGAGAAGAAATCATAAGAAAGCCTGTCAGGGTCCGGTGAAAACAGCGTCCATTGGAACTGTATCCGGGGATCGAGACGTATCAGGGCCGGTTGGCCATCAAAATATATATTGTTGTAGTAGGTGCCAAGTAACCCGGCTTTCACAGAGTCATTTTGCACGCAGGATAAATATGTGGAAGGTATCGTTACATAGTCTGCGGTCATTCTTGAGCAACCCCGGGCATACAGAACACTTTCAGTCCCTGATCTGGTCTTGATACCTTCAAGAATCGAAACTTTTAGATTGCCGGGAGAACTGTATCCACCCAGGCGGGCTTCGGCGGCATCGGGACCAAGAACAGCAATAGTCTTAACACTTGAATTTATCGGCAATATCTTTTTATCATTTTTTAACAATACGGTGGCTTCAAGGGCGGCCTGTTTTGCCAGTTGACGATGTTCTTCCATATTCGGGATTAAGGCGGTATCTGACAGGTCAACATACGGCTTATCGAATAATCCCAGTTCAAACTTGGTTCGGATGACACGTTCAACTGCCTGGTCAATTATATCTTCAGGTATCCGGCCATCCAGAAAAGGTTCAATAAATAGGCGATAGTGTTCGAAAGCTGTCTGGAAGATAACATCGAGTCCGCCCTTTAGGGCTAACTGGCCGGATTCGGCGTAGTTATTCGAGGTATAATGAAGAACATTGGCGCCGCCGACGGCACCGGCATCCGAAATAATAAAGCCGCTGAAGCCAAGTTCATCTTTTAAGAGGGTATTGTTAAGCCAATTGTTAGCAGAACAGGGCGTGCCGTCGTAAGAGTTATATGAGGTCATTATTGAACGAGAACCGCCACGCTTAATACAGGCTTCGAACGGTGGCAGATGAATTTCGCGTATCATACGTTCGTTGAAATAAATCGGGTAACTGTCGCGGCCACCATCACCAGCATTAGCGATAAAATGTTTGGGAGTGGTGATGACGCCGAGTTTTTCAAACTCCGTAACAAACGCAACTCCCATCTCCGATGACAAATATGGGTCCTCGCCAAATGTTTCTTCCACTCGTCCCCAGCGTACATCGCCGGCAATATTTACCACCGGTGACAGTACCTGGCGGATACCGCGGTGGCGACATTCCCGGGCGATAGCCCGGGAAACCTGGTGCATGAGCGTTGTATCAAACGCAGCCGCCAGACCGATTGCCTGAGGAAATGAAGTTGCCCCTTTTTGAACAAGCCCGTGCAGGGCTTCGGCGAAGGGGATAATCGGGATACCAAGACGGGTGTTTTCGATAAAATACCGCTGGATATTATTAATATAAGCCGCACTGCCCGGGCTGTCATTAAAAGTGCCGATTTGAAAACCAAAGACACCCTCGGTATATTTCTCGATACCGTCTTCAAGGTTTGTTGCCAGCATGAACAACTGCCAGAATTTTTCTTCCGGAGTCATGCGGGAAAGAAGGTCCTTTGCCCGGGTGTCAATCGGGAGAAGGCTGTCCTTGTATGGTTGCGCCGGTACGGACAGATAACCTAAAAATAATATGACCGATATTAACGAAAGTATTTTAATATGTTTCGGATGTTTCACAATTTCTTCCTTATTGAACGACTATTTCATCGATGAATATCCACGCCAATCCCCCGGAACCTTTGTGCCAGGTCGGACAGGTCTTCATACTCTTCGCTTCAACCCGGACATAACGGGCTTTTGAATCAGTGGATGAGATATTGAAAGGTGCAATAACGGCACCGTTGGTGTCAGCCGGGATGGTGTTTTTAACTTCTCCGACCTTATGATAATTATTGCCGTCTTCGGATATTGAAAAGGTGACTGCAAGCGGCATGAAAACCCAGGAATTGATATCCTGCAGGAAACTTGTGTTAATGCTTGAGATCGTCTGCAGGGTGTCAAGGTCAACAGTTGCTCTCATGTCTTCTCCCTCGAAACCCAGCCAGTGCATATGGTAATCGTTCCAGCCTCTCAGACCATCTGTCAAAGCCGATATATCACCGTTGTGATATTTCGTACTGGCTGGTTGTTCAAGTACTACTGACTTGCCGAGGGCGAGATGGCTTTTGGTACTTTCTTTAAAAAACATGCGGCTGGAAATAAGATAGTCATCAGGGGTTGTCCCGTGCTCCCAGAGCTTCGGAATGCCTGCCTTTTTGCATTGATTTACAAAGGTATTTAAAAGAGTATCAATTTCATGTATGACTTTAAGAGTGCCCTCTTTATCTCGAATGAAACAGCCACGAACACCTTCACCGCTGACTTTCGCCTGCTCAAGTAACGCAAATTGCAAGGGTAACCGGGCGGTTTTCACTCGTGAAAGAAAGGTAGCATCATCTTTTACCATTTCTTCAGCCCGGTCAAACAGGATGTTGTAGGTGTCCATCATGGCAGGTGAAAGATAGCCGTTTTCAGAGGATACAGGATAGCCGTATAAATCGAGGTTTTCTCCCGAAGCCTTTAAAGCGGCATGCATCGTATCAATGTATTGTCGAATATGGGGGGCGGCCTTACCGTAAAAACCGTAAAGGAAATCGTTCATCACGGAATCGACACTAATATTCGGGTTCCAGAGCAGTTTAGCCAGCAGGTATATGCGCAACTCGGCGAATTCACCATAAAAGGAGGGCAGCCCCTGTTCGAACACCGTGGTGATGCCGTTCCGGACAAAAAACTGGATATTCGGCTGTAAAATATGAAGATTCGGAAACGGGCTGACAAGGTTGCGGTACTGGATTACATAATCCCATAAAAAGATATTATTAGTCAGTTTGCCCCAATCCTCAACATCTTTGACGAAAGAAGCACTGGAGGGATCTTCGGCGAGCGGTTGGCTTCGATTGCATTCTATACTGCATAACATGATATTGACATTCGGTCCGGGCTTGAGATGCTTTGGAGCTGAACGGGAATACTGGTATGCCAGAGTTGAGATCGTCATATCCGGGAACTCGTCCGCCACCCGATTGACAAAAGACAGGATAGAACCGGATGGCGACTCTTCAATGCTGTCAATCGCCCGGCAGGCATCACATTCGCAGGGGATATAAGTATCATTCTGTGAAACGGACCAGAACCGGGCTTCAGGTTTCGCTTTCATAAGTCTACGGAGCTCGTCGGTTACTATTCTGTAAACATCGGGATTAGACAGGCATAACTGACCATTGGGAGTCCTGATACCCTTCAGCATCGAGAAGTATTCCGGGTGCTCGTTGAAATATTTTTCAGGTGGTACCAGTACTTTAAACGTATGCACGAACAAGCCAAAGTCGTCATGGGTATTGAGCTTGTGCCAGGCTATATAAGACGGGTCATGGATATCCTGCATCCGAAAAGTTATTGGCGGCACCTGTTTATCGTATATTTCAGGCAATACTATATTTGAACGTTTTGGAATGAACAAAACGGTTGGACTGTATAAACGGCAGCCGAGATATGACTCGATAAACGTGTATATGGCGTTCTTGAGGCCATAGTCGCTGTTCGCTGTTAAAAATAAATTTTCGCTTTGGGTGCTGATAAGAAAACCATCGTTATGTAAAGTCTCGATATGTAGCCCGGGATCATGGCTCTGGCCAAGCTCTATGACAATCTGTTTACTCTCTTGAATTACGCCGGTTACGGGAAGGTCAGCGCCGGAAATATCGTGTATGTATCGACGGAGAGTGTCAACATTAGCGGCTGTCATTGCAGAAGCATCAGCTGGCAGATAGATACTGTAAGGGCTGACGCCATTCTTGACCAGATAAAGGGAATCGGCTCCGCATAAAACGGATATGGCACTGCTGAGGATAAAACCACTCAACCAGAGAAATATAATCAGGTATTTTTTCACAGTCCCTCAGGGGTAAACTGGAAAGACCAGGCATAGTTGCAGGGTGGATGAGTCCTGGCTGATTCCGGAATATGGATTACAAAGCCGTTGGTTGTTTTCTTCCATGCCAGCGGTTCCTTAATCCCTGACATGGTTACTTTGCTGTCCGCTTTAGGACTGAATGATTTAATTGTTATTGCTTCCGGCGGCTGTTTTTCATCTTCAGCCGCAAGATATATGGCGTTGATTGTCCGGTCAGGCATCCGGGTAAAACAGATGTTTCCCTCCTTATACGGAGCAATTGCCCGGCTATAGTACAGGGCACTGCCGTTTACTTTCATCCAGGAACCGATTTCTTTGAGGCGTTCGAGCGATACCGGCGGAAGTTCGCCGTCAGGACTGGGACCAATATTTAAAAGCAGATTACCTCCTTTGGCAACAATGTCCACCAGCAGGTGAATCAATCGGGAGGTAGGTTTGTAAGTATCGGTTGAGACATAACTCCAGGATGTCGCCATAGTCATGCAGGTCTCCCAAATATAATCAAGGGCCGTGTCCGGAATTTCCTGTTCCGGCGTTCGGTAGTTCTGATAGCGGCTTTCCACGGCGCGGTCCACAATAATGAGACCTGGCTGAAGGGAGCGGGCCATGGCGGCAATTGCAGGCATATCGATATCCTGGTCGGTTGGATTTTTCCCCCAGCGGGGTGAGGTGGCGGTCATGGGTTGTACCCAGCCGCCGTCCAGCCAGAGGATATCAATTTGCCCATAGTCGCTCATCAATTCTTTTATCTGGTTGAAAGTGAAATTTTTGAACGCTTCCCACTTCTGAGGATAGCGCTTGATGTCGTAATTCACATTACGGTCAAACGGGGGAAAATAAGGCCACCAGTAGTCGGGACAATGCCAGTCAGGCTTGGAAAAGTAAGTACCGACGCCGAAACCCTGTTTACGAAAGGCATCGAAAATCTCTTTCGCAATGTTGCTTCTGGGATGTGAACTGAAAGGGCAGGCTTTCGAAGTTACCTTGTAGTCGGTCTCTCTGGTGTCAAACATGCAGAAACCATCGTGATGTTTGGTCGTGAAGATAACATACCGCATGCCGGCTTCTTTGGCCGCCGCCGCCCATAAGTCAGGGTCAAACTTGACAGGATTGAAGGTGGTCTGGAGATTCTCGTATGCCTTTTTATATTCGAAGTAGTCTTTGGCTTTGTCGCCGCGACGTTCACACCAGTTCTCGTCTTCAGGACACAAACTCCAGCTTTCAACAATCTGCCACTGGGTGTAGGTTCCCCAGTGCATTAAAAGACCGAATTTCATATCCTGAAACCATTCCAGTTTCTGTAAAACCAGCGAGTCGGTCTCCTGCTCAGGGTCGGGATGGGCTTGGGTAAAACAGATGATACTTGTGAACAGAAATACGACAAAGAAAGTTATTCGAGAAATTATTGGTCGCATAATTTAGCCTTTCGAAGCTTTAAAATCAGCACAATTAAGTTTCATTAGAACCTAAAATTATCTATTTATGGTGAAGTGTCAAGGAGTAGAATTCGTAACTTTATTTTATTAAAAGAAAAGAGTAAGACAAGGATTCGCGTGTTATAAGTTTTTGTGTATCAATACAATGCGGCGAGTGATCATTGATGTTATAATTATTTAATATAATCAAAAGTTTTCGGATTGTCAGTCATTTGTCTCCAATGATTGAACTTTAATTTTATTTTATTTCAGTTAGAGATTCTTCCTTGTCATACCATACCCGGTGTTTATTATTAAATTATCCGTTTCAGGGTCAGTTTGAAATCAATAATATGACCATCCCGGTTTATTGATATTTGTATTAACTGATTATTCTGGGTAAACAGCTGTTCCCGCTCTGCATATGAAATGGATGAAGTCTTTTGGCCATTGAGCGCAACAATATGATCACCTTTCTTAATACCTGCTTTACTGCCGGAGGAAGTTGGAAGTACGTCAATAACTTCGACTGAACTATCGGGAAGGGTTCGTAAAACGAGACCGGCCATGTTAAACTCGAAGGGTACACCAAAACGGGAATTTGGTTTAAGAAAAATTTGAGAGTGAGGATAATCAAAAGTTATGGTGAAGCGTCGCTGGGCATCGAGGCCAAAGAACCCGTTCTGTCCCAGTGTAGCGACAACATCATCAAAGCCCTCGGTTGGATAGGCAACAAGGCAGTTGTCCATCCTGATGGAATCGAAGCTGATAGCATTAATTCTCGCCCAATGACCATGGACATCGCCTTTTATTCCTTCTGATATATAACTGAAGGGCGCTTCCGGCGATGGCAGGAATTCCAAACCGCCATTGGAATAAAGGGAAAAGGGAACATCCGCCCCGGTATCGACCAGCAACATCACTTGTTTGGGTGTATTTTCCACTTGTTCAACCGTAGCCAATATAATTGGAATACCTTGCGAAAAAGCGATATTGAAACTTTTTCCGGCCGTTTGTGATTCGAAAGAATTGCTCTCATATATTTTGAGAACTGATTTCTCGTGGTCGATTTCCACTACGCAGGCATTCAAGAAGGTTCCCCCGATAATCCCGCTGACAAGCCAATTATCATATCTTTGAGTTTTTCTGACAACCAGGACCTGTTGATTTTTAAAAGATACGCCCGGAACTGAAATGGTCGCCCCCCCGGCTATATCGGCGTATTGTCGAACGCATCAGTCTCCCTGGACCGGTGGGTGATAGCACCACGGTATCTTTGGAGACAATGGTAAAGGCGAGGATTCTAAGCCCATTGAACAAATGCTTAGAGCGTGATCCTGAGATTGACCTCAACCTCGGTCGGACAGGCGAAATATGCAAGCATGAGATGCCCTTGTCCGGCTCAGTAATGCGCTTTTGAATCGGATACATCCGAGATTATATCCAGATTTAATACTGAAAGAGACGCACCTTTTTTGTTTTTGTGAACACAGTTGAAGAAGCAAGAAACCGCCCGGCTTCTTGCAGCGTTGCTTCTTATGGCGATCCCGATATCACTCTCCCCGAAGTTTTGCGGAACTAACGTTCGGCGAACCATTTTCATTGCTTGATTAAGTAAAGGAGTTTCCCGGTAGATTTATTCTATAATGATAGGATTGACATTTCTTTTTACGACGCGTTAATATTTATAACGGTGGTTGCTTGGTACTTTTTTATTTTCCAAATGGACTACTTCAACCAGCGGACAGACTTTTTCTTCGCTGCCGATATGCGTTTTCTTGTGAAGAGCTGCGATAGCACGGTCAACATTACGGAAAAGATGGTCCTCACCGATTTTTTCATATAGGTGCGTCCGGCGAAGAACATCCAGAACGGAATCGTTCAGACCGCTGATGGAGATATCATACCCGGCCTCGCGGAAACGCCCCACCAGAAGTGATAGCATGTCTTCCCCGGAAGCATCGAGCTCGTTAATGCCATTACCGACCATGATAATGTGCTTGAGTTCCGGCATGGCGGATACTCTTTCCAGCATCTGTTCCTCGAGGTAATTGACATTGGCAAAAAAGAGGGAACCGTTGTACCGGATAACGGCGATATGGCGGCATTGAGCCAGGCCGAACCGGGCCTGGTTGCGGTAGGAACCGTCGGGATGTTTCGACAGCAGGGCGATATCCGGTTTCATGCCCCGGAAGAGATGCAGACCAACCGACAGGCCCACCCCGATTAAAATTCCCCGGTCAAGGTGGGGGGCGAAAACCAGAGTGAAAATGAAAGTTACGATGCCGATTATGCCGTCGTACTTCTGGGCTTTCCAGGCATGGATAAAACCGCGGACATTAAGCAAGCCAATGACAGCCATCATTATTATGGCGGCCAGGACGGCCTGGGGAAGGTGGTACAAAAGAGGGGTGAAAAACAGAAGGGTGATAACAACCACACAACTGCTGAAGACATTGGACAGGCCGCTGACTGCCCCGGTCTGGATATTGACGGCCGACCGGGAGAAGGAGCCCGATACGGCATAACTGTGACTGAACGAACCGGCAATATTGGCCAGACCCTGGCCAATCAGCTCCTGGTTAGGGTCCAGGCGTTGACCGGTTTTAGCCACCATGGCTTTGGCAATTGAAATAGCTTCCATGAAACCCAGCAGGGAAATGATTATCGCCATCGGCAAGAGGTCCAGGGCAATATTCCAGCGGAACTGGGGAATGCTGAAAGCCGGCAGGCCTTTGGGAATATTGCCTACCACATCGCCGCCGCCGGTCATAATGATATTATCCTTTTTTATCCGGTTGTTACCGACTTTCAAACGCCAGTTTCTGCCGTCATGTTTAAGATTCGAGGGGATGTTATCAACATTGTAGAAAAGAAGCCGATTCTCGTTTTCAGTTGCCGCCTTAAAATGAAGGGTACGGAGATTATCTCTGATCCGGTGGGCTGTTTCTTTGTACTCGCTTATTTCCATATTTAATAAACTGATCTGGTGGTGAATTTGCATATACTGGGTGGAATTATCGCCGTAATTTTCCTTAGCCGCCTCGAGTTCGGCAGTCAGTTCCACCCTCCTGAGAGAATGCTGTTCGATTTTATCGATGGTGGTGTTGTAATCATTGATAATTATTGTAGTTCCGGGGTCGATAATTTCGGACAAATCGGTTTTATGGTTATGCTCGTAACCTAAAGACCAGGAAACTAGGGTGGATATAATAACGGCGACGAGGACATTGGGGATGCGGGGATTAAGGCGTTTAAGACCAATCATTATCGCAAAAGCCAGCACTGCTATACCCAGAGTGGGCCAGTGGGTAAAGGCCAGGGCAGCTCTGATAACATTATAGACGGTTTCATAATGATGCTCGGAACTGTCCACGTGAACCCCGAACAGTTTGGAAAGCTGAGAGGTGGCAATTATCAAAGCCGCTGCGTTGGTGAAACCATTAACCACCGGGTGGGACAAGAAATTTACGACCAGGCCGAGTTTTAAAACTCCCAGGGAGAACTGAAAGATGCCTATTAACAGGGCGAGAAGGATAGCGTAGGCAATAAAAGCCTCGCTTCCGGCCGTAGCCAGAGGTTCCAGGGTAGTGGCGGTCATCAGGGATACAACGGCTACCGGTCCGGTGGCCAGTTGCCGGCTGGAACCGAAAAGAGAAGCTACCAGTGGGGGGATGAAGGAAGCATACAGGCCATAGTAGGCTGGCAGACCGGCCAGCTGGGCGTATGCCATCGATTGCGGCACCAGAACCAGGGCGACCGTCAGACCGGAGAGAAGGTCAATCCGAAGGTGAGCGGATTTGTAACTTTTAAACCACCCCAGAAACGGCAGAAGACGGATTAAAAGAGTTAATAAATTTTTCTTAGGACCGTTTGAAGCTAAATGATTCTGCATAAGCCGTCAGGTTTAAATAACGGGCGTACAAAAGATTAATTATCTCTTGTTGCCCCTTTAATTATCCGTCCTAATCGAGGTGATTATCATTATTTATACACCCGTTTTTAAAATTATACTTAATTGATAGTATAAGCAAGAATTATTTGACTGTTTATGATACCGCCGGTAAAAGATGACCTCCAACCACACAAACCTGATACTCTTGCCAGGGACGGTTTCAAGAAGGCGTTTTTTTTACCGTATTATGCTCAATTTTAACTTGCTGTCGGAATTGTAACGGCTTAAATTCTTTTAGCCTGGAAAATTGGGCTGGTGTTCATAGATTTATATTTAAGATAATAGAGAGATGAAAAGGGAAAACTATTGGCGATTGTAGCGATTTTCAGCGGCTCCTATTGCGACGGCGAGATTATTGCCGACCGGACGGCCTCCGACCTGGGTTATGAAACCATCGAAGAAAAGCTTATGGCGGAAACAACCCGGCGGTACGGCATCCCGCCCGAGAAACTTATCCGGGCGCTGCAAGGTCCCGAGCCGCTTTTTAACCGCCTTACCCGGAGCCGGGAAAAGAGCCTGGCCAGCCTTAAAGCGGTCCTGAGCGAATTAATCGCTGCGGATAATAAACTACTGTATGGCTTGACGGTTCATTTAATACCCCGGTATATTTCTCATGTTCTCAAGGTCTGTATTATCGCCAATCACGACTATCGCATCCGGTCGGCCGTTCAGAAGCATTCCCTCAGTGAAAAAGAAGCCCGCAAAAGAATATATGATGATGACAATATCAACGCCCGCCTGACGGGTTACCTGTTCAGTAAAAATCCCTATGATGAAACTCTTTATGATATCGTCATCCCCATGCAGGAAAGCTCTTTGGGAGAGGCGGTCGCTACCATAATGAAACACGCCCGCAGCGAACAGGTTCAATTCACACCCCGGGTCCGTCAGGCCGCGCAGGATTTCATACTTTCCGCGACAGTCAACCTGGCGCTGGTTAATGCCGGCCATGATGTCGAGGTGTTCTCGGAAAACGGCAATGTAATCCTGACCATCAACAAGGACGTGGTGCGGATGAAACCGTACCAGGAAGAATTGAGTAAAATTGCCGGGAGTATTGAAGGCGTCAGGGATGTCAAAGTGCGTATCGGACAGAAATTTCGCACGGTTTCCATGAATCCCTGGTCGAATCTCGAGGTCCCGCCCAAAATTTTGCTGGTTGACGACGAAAAGGAGTTTGTCCATACCCTGTCCGAAAGGCTGCAGACCAGGAATATTGAATCTTCGGTGGTATATGACGGCGAACAGGCGATTGATTTTGTGAATAGAGACGAGCCCAATGTCATGGTGCTCGATTTAATGATGCCCGGTATTGATGGCTTGGAGGTGTTAAGACGTGTCAAGCGCGACCACCCGAAAGTAGAAGTAATTATTTTAACCGGTCACGGTTCGGAGAAAGAAGAAAAGATAGCTGCGGAACTGGGCGCTTTCGCCTATCTGAACAAACCGGTTGATATCGATGTTCTGGCCCGGGTGATGAATGAAGCCTATCAAAAGATAAATCTTAAGACCGACCAATCGCCGGGTGAAAACTGAGTTAAAGGTCTCAATCCGGAAGTGGATATAAAAGGGGAATTTAATTTATAAAAGGGTGACGGCTGCTGAATATGGCTGAAGCGGATGAAAAAGATTTATTTAAGGTGGAAAACGATATCCCTCCGACTGCGGTGATGTTGCCGCGTTACCGCAAGTTAAAACGCCTTTCCATAATCGGGACCTCGCTGGTAGCTCTGGTTCCCCTGATGATTATGACGTTGCTGAATTATTATCAGGACCAGGACGCTTACCATGCCGAAACCCGCTATACCATCTCGCGTCTTCTGTCCAATACTCAAAAGACGCTTGAGTTCGCGATTAAAGAGCGGCGTTCCGCCCTTTCATTGATTATCCATGAACGTTCCTATGAGCAGTTAAGCAGCCAGGCGGGGCTTAAATCAGTCCTGGATAATTTAAAGGAATCGTTCGGGGGGTTTGTCGATATCGGCCTGATTGCTTCCAACGGCCAACAAACTTACTATGCCGGGCCGTATGATTTGAAGGGCAGGAACTATGAAAACCAGGAGTGGTTTCAGGAGATTCTGGTTCGGGATGTTTATGTCAGCGATGTTTTCATGGGGCACCGCAATATTCCTCACTTCGTTATTGCCTATAAACACGAGAAGGAAGGCGGTGATTTCTATGTCCTGAGAGCCACCATTGACATGGAGTTGCTCTATCATCTCATTTATTCATTGGACCTGGATAAGAATACCGATGCTTTTATCATTAACAGGGAAGGTATTCTTCAAACCCCCTCGCTTTTTTACGGCAGTATCCTGGAGAAAGTAAAATTTAACACCCCGCAGCATTTTCGACCCCGGGAGGTAATCGACGAATACCACGAGGAGGGCAAATGGCTGACGTCGGGCTATGCCTTTATCGAGGAATCGCCTTTTATCCTGATGGTTATCAAACAGCGGGAGAGTCCCTTTTTCCACTGGTTTTACCGCCGTACCGGTTTAATCTGGTTTTTACTTCTCAGTGCCGGTTTGATACTGGCCGTTGTCATATACGGTTCCACGCACACGGTTAAAAGACTGCGTGAGCTGGATAGGCGGCGGGCAAAAATATTTCACAATATCGAATATACCAATAAGATGGCCACGATTGGCCGGATGGCCGCCGGGGTTGCCCATGAAATCAATAATCCCCTGGCTATTATAAACGAAAAAGCCGGTCTGCTCAAAGACCTGGCCAATTATAACGAAAACTTCCCACAAAAAGAAAAAATTTTGAACCTGGCCAATTCTATTACCGGTTCCGTGGATAGATGCAGTAAAGTTACCCGCCAGCTTCTGGGTTTTGCCAAGCGGATGGAAAACAACATTGAAGTCATCGACCTGAAAAACCTCCTTGAAGAAGTGGTCGGTTTTCAGACCAGTGAAATCTCTCATCGCAATCTGCAAATTACTTTTGACTTTTCTCAGGAACTTCCGACTATCGAAAGCGACCGGGGACAGCTGCAGCAGGTTTTTTTAAACATTATCAATAATGCCTTTGTGGCGGTCGATGACGGCGGAATTATTAATATCAGCGGTTCTCTCGATTCTGACAACCTGGTCGCCGTAACCATTAATGATAACGGTAAAGGTATAAGCGAGGAAAACCTTCAGTATATTTTCGAACCTTTCTATTCCACCAAAGGACAGTTCGGAACCGGGCTGGGATTGTCAATTACCCGGGATATCGTCGAAAAACTCGGGGGCAGGATTGAAGTCTTAAGCGAGCTGGGCAAAGGGACCAGTTTTGTCGTCAAGCTGCCCTGCCAATCTAAAAAGGGAGCTTACCGGGAGAAAACATGAGCGATATAAAAGTTTTATTGGTTGATGATGAGGAAGAACTGGTAAGTACCCTGGTTGAACGGCTGGGTTATCGACAGATAAAGGCTCAGTTTATTCTCAACGGGGCGGCGGCTATTCAGAAAATGCGCGAGGAAAGCTTTGATGTCGTGGTACTGGACCTCAAATTACCCGGTATCAGCGGTATCGAAACCATGCGCGTCATTAAAAAAGAACACCCGCTGGTGCCCATCATTCTTATTACCGGTCATGGTTCGCTGGGCGACAATCAGGAGATGCCGAAAGGGGCGTTTGAATATCTGCCCAAACCCATTGACCTGGAAATACTGATACAAAAAATAAAACAGGCGGTGACGGTTAAGTGACCCCGGATGATAACAACGGCCGGAGCCAAAAATTAAAAAACGGCGATTTGGCTTTCTTCGGGGCGCTTACCGCTTCGGTTTCACATGAGTTGAATAATATAATTTCCATTATAGACCAGTCGGCGGGGCTGTTGACCGACCTTCTGGCCGGGGCTCAATCCGGACGCCCCCTTTCCCCGGAACAGCTGGAACGAATTGCCGACAGGATAAAATACCAAACCGGCCGCGGGGTTGATTTCATCAGGCGTTTAAATGCCTTCGCTCACAGCACCGATGAACCGGTCCGGGAATTTGAATTGAATCAGCTGGTTGAGAATCTGGCGGCTTTAACCGTCAGATTCGCCAGCCTCAAAGGGGTGAATCTGAAAGTCACTTATTCCGACCAGCCTCTGAATATCATCACCAGCCCCTTTTTAATTCAGCAGGTTCTGTATCTCATAATAAAAAATATTCTTGATCGGGCACTTAAAAATGACGACATCGCGCTATCAATAGAACGGCATGACAGGACCCATGCCCGCCTGGTAGTTACCTCGATGGCCAGAGGGGAGCCGGAGCCACAAAAGGCGGCAGAATGGAAAGCACTGGTCGGGATTATGAAAGGCGAGGTTTTTATTAGTACACAGGGGGAAAAGATTATTTTTGAAATATTGGTTCCCGGTGTTAGAACTTGAACCCGGGTCAAAAAACCTAAGCTACTTCATGGAGATAGATATGGCAAAAGCCGTAGTGTTACTGGTTGATGATGAACAGGAATTTCGCGAAGTTCTTTCCCGGCGGATGGAAATCTGGGGTTTCAAAGTTGATACCGCACCCGGCGGCAAAGAAGCTCTCAAGAAGGTGGCCGGGAAAACCTATGATGCCGTAATTCTCGATTTAGCCATGCCGGAAATGGGTGGTATCGAGACACTGAAGCGAATGCTGGAAATCCGTCCGGAACTACAGATAATCGTCCTGACCGGTCATGCCACCGTTCAGGACGGAGTCGAGGCCATGAAACTGGGAGCGGTGGATTTTATTGAAAAGCCGGCCGAGAAAGAAAAACTGGTTGCCAAGATAGAGCAGGCTCGCGACCGCCGCCAGGAACTGTTCGAAAATCAGCTGGATGAAAAAATTTCCGACATCATGAAGAAAAAAGGCTGGTAAAAATAGCCGCCTTTTTAAATTTAATTCTAAAAAGAACAACCTGTCCAGTTTTTTGTATAAAATACAGATGTAGTTGTCAGCTTAACCATCGAGGTAATATTGTATATTCTCCGTGTGCTAATTATTGCTTTTATTCTTTTCATCCAGGCGGCTTTGACCTTTGCCCGGGACATCCCGGAGGAAGACACCGTCGATTATGTAGCTCTTATCAAGAAATATGCAAATTGGCGTCAGGCCTGGGGATTCGAACTGTCGGCAATCCCGGATAGTGCGGTCTCGATTCCGGATAGTGTGATTATCACCCTTACCAACAACTCTCAGGAGAACCTTCAGGGTTCAGGACTTTACTTCATAATTGTTGGTTTAGACGATTATTATCATGCTCATAACGATATACTAAGCGATAAAGAAATACTGTTAAGTCCGGGGGAGACGCAATCCTACCGGCTGGCTTTCCGGTCGCTTGCTTTTATGGGTATTTACAATCTAGCCATCGATACGATCCAATTGTTTTCACAGATGCGTGCTGCCCAGTGGTCATTGAAAGCCACTTTGACTGACATATGGTCGACAAAACCGCCAAACGAATCCTCCTGGCTGGTTAGGTCTAATCCAATTGACTTTAGACCTTGTAAACTTGATATAGATAAAGATGATAAATAAGAATTATTTCTTCAATGTTTAAAATATTTTGCACCACTTTCTGACCATTTAAGAAAAAAACCTGTTTTTTTTTAATGTCAATACGGAGGAACCTGATCTGCTTTTTTCGGTTATAGGAAGAAAAAAGGGATATTATAAATGTTTTATTCTTTATTACTTCTTTTTTTGTTTTCAAGTTTTTTTACCACGGGAGATAAAATAATGTCCAAAGCTACCTTTGCCGCCGGGTGTTTCTGGGGGGTTGAGGCCGCTTTTCAGAAAATCGAGGGTGTCATTGATACCCGGGTGGGATATACGGGAGGTTCGGTTGAAAATCCGACCTATGAAGAAGTTTGTACCGGACTGACCGGCCACGCCGAGGCAGTCGAAATTACCTATGATTCGACCAGAATAACTTATGAAGAACTGCTGAATATATTCTGGAAAATCCATGACCCGACCACTCCCGACCGCCAGGGGCCGGATATCGGCAGTCAATACCGTTCGATGATATTTTACCATGACGACCGTCAAAAACAACAAGCCCAGGAATCTAAAGATAAACTGGATAAAAGCGGCCGGTACCGACAGCCGCTTGTCACCGGGATAGCTGCCGCCGCAACTTTCTACCCCGCCGAAGAATACCATCAGAAATACTTTGAGAAACGCAGTCGTTCCTCTTACGGTTAATAAGATAAAAAACCCGGCGATACGAAGAAAATACCGCCGGGTATATTTATCGCCGAGCGGCGATATGATTGTCCCCGGAATTATACCCTTGGAAAATGGGTAGTGGAAATGGTGTTCAGGTAAGGCCTAAATAATTTTTACCTCCCGGATTTTAGACAGAGCTATGTTGCCGCGTATGGCGGCATGGGAATCAAATACATACCATTCGCGGGCAAATTTCAGGGTCGGCCGTTCCACTATACTTTTGTGTGATTCACTACTCCCGTTGAGGTATTCGATAATGACTTTCTGGTTATT
>JAQUSF010000059.1 GCA_028715215.1 Candidatus Zixiibacteriota bacterium | reverse complement strand
AGCCCATAAAGGGCAGTCCCTTTCTCAGCGAATTTAAAAGGATATATTTGGTGGACTGGGGGTTGAAAAGATTCGGGTCAGCCACCGACCACAGGCCATCGACCGCCTTAGCCAGTGAATCCAGGGCACCCGGAAGCTCCTTGTCGGTATTGACCTTGATGGCAGTCAGTTCCAGGCCCATTGATTTCGCGATTACCTGCGCCGGTGGAATCAGAGAACTGGTATTATCGGTATAGAGGACGCCGATTTTCTTCAAATTCGGAAGTATTTTCTTGAAATAACGAAACTGGATATCGGCGTCGATGCTCAGAGAAGCCCCGGTGATATTTTTCCCGGGACGGGTGAAGGATTCGACAAAGCCGGATATAACCGGGTATATCACCGCGGAGAAAACGATCGGCGTGGTGGTGAAATACTTCTGAGCGAAGGTGGTCGCCGAAGAACCGACCGAAAAAATTATGGAAGGATGAATCTTTTTTATCGAGTCCACATAGATGATATCACCGTCGGCTGCGGCGGGGAGAGCGAAGGTGTAAAATTCGGCGTTCTCGTTTTCGGTTTTTATCGAATGTTTGGCCCCGGTGATAGTCCGCTGAGTATAGGTCAGGCTGTCCGTAATCAGAAATACAATCGTCTGTGACCGGCCCTCGGCATAACCGAACAGGCAGAGTAAGATGGCTGAGGATAACCATCTTAGATATCGAAAGATGAAGTCAATCATGTTGAGGCAGTTATCCCATTCATTTTCTTAAGCGAAGAGATACCACGGGTGCATTTTATAGTTTACCAAGCACAATTATTTATAAAATATAGTTACAAATATCGGGATAATCGGGCAAAACTTGATAAAAAGCCGGAATAAATATCAAGTTAAGGGCGTATTTATTCAATTATAGTCATTAAGATTTCAATCAGCCTTCCGATATAATTCATGTCAGGTTTAGTCATATGAAACCGTTGAAAATAACAATTAACCATATTGGAGGATTAACCTTGGATAAGCGGCTTTTACTTAAATTCGCCGCTCCATTGGTCTGGTGTCTGTTTTTTGCTGCGCTGAACGCCTGGGCAGGAGTAACCGGCAAAATATCTGGAGTGGTGGAGAATGCCAATACAGGGGAGCCTGTCGTTGGTGCAACCGTTAAAGTAATCGAAGCCAACCTGGCAACCACGACTGACGAGGATGGCGAGTATTTCATTATCGGTGTTCCGGTGGGAAAATACGATGTTACCGTCAGTCATATAGGTTATGAAATGGTGCAGAAGGAGGGAGTCAGAGTTCTGCTTGATTTGACGACCCCGGTTGATTTCTCACTGAAACAGGTTGCGATAGAGTTGAAAAAAGGGGTGGTGGTGGTGGCGTCGAATCCCGTCATCCAGAAAGACCTGACCGAATCGAAAATTATATTCACGTCCGACCGGCTGAAAAATTTGCCTAACGTGATTTCGGTTCAGTCGGTACTGACCAACTACCCCGGGGTTGTCATCGGCAGAGATAACGACCTTCACGTTCGCGGCGGCCGGGCCGGACAGATCTCTTATTACTATGACGGATTTTCGATTCAGGACCCGTTCGTGGCCAATACCGGTATGCGGATAATGCCCGGCGCCCTGGAAGAATTGACTCTGACTTCGGGTGGTTTCACCGCCGAATATGGTGAGGCTCTGTCCGGCGTGGTGAGTGCCGTCACCCGGGAGGGGGGAACTGATTACCGCGGTAAGATCCGGATGTACGAGGCTTACGGACATCCCTACAGCGTCTATTCCGCCGACTGGGGCAGGCTGACCCAGCTGGATAACCGGTCGCTGAGTTTCAACCTCTCCGGACCCATTCCCGGAATGCAATCCAAGCGCTATACGTTCTTTACCGCCGGTGAGTATCTCCGTGACAACTCTTATTTGCCTCATAACTGGAATATTTCTTATACCGGTACGGCTAAGGTCACCCTTCAGCCGACGTCGAATTTCAAGTTGAAAAGCAACTTTACCTATTATAAATCCGACGGCGCTTTGTATGAACACCGGGATAATAACGGCCGGTCTTATGATTTTAACCTTGACGGCCTGCCGTTGTTCGAGCGGGATGCTTTTCTGTTCGGTGTATCGGGTAATTACGCCATCAATGACCGGATGCTGGCGCAACTGAGTTTCAACCGCTTTTCCACCAATTACAAGCTGTCCCCGGAGCGTTTGATGGATTTACACTGGAGTCAGTGGCCGGGATACAGCGAGGATGAAGACGGCGTCTATAACGGAACCATACATGAAGAGAATTATGGTAACGTGGTTCATTACAATGACGAGTACTGGATGACCGGGTTTATTACCGGGAGTGATTATGTACCCCGGTATCATTACCGCGAATCAAAATACAACTCGTTTAACGCCAGCCTGATAAACCAGTTCAACAAGCACAATCAGGTAAAGGCCGGTTTCGAGTATCGAAGATACAGCATCTTCTGGGATGATAAACAATTTTACAATAAAAATCCTTACGGTGAAAAATATTCCAGCAAGCCCACTTATGCATCATTTTATTTGCAGGATAAGCTGGAGTATGAAGATTATATCATTAACCTGGGCGTTCGCTTCGACTATCGTGACGCCGATATCAGCTACAATATAACGCCGGCTGACACTGTCGCTGTCTATAAAGAAGCGGATTCCAAATCAAAACTTTCGCCCCGGTTCGGTATTTCTTTCCCGGTTACGGATAAGTCGGTGATGCATTTTAACTACGGCGTTTATTATCAGGTGCCGCGTTACACCTACATGTATACCAATCTTCAGGGCGATCTATCCAGCGGCCTGCCGATTTTAGGCAATCCCGACCTGGAACCGGAACAGACAACGGCTTATGAACTGGGTCTGGACCACATGATAAGCGAGAATTTCCGCATCGATGTCACCGCTTACTATAAAGATATCGAGGACCTGGTCACCACCCGTTATTATTCGAGCGTAGGCAGCGGCGGCAGTGTTTCGACCAAGTTTACCAACGAGGATTATGGTTCGGTACAGGGCTTCGATATCGCCCTCGATAAACTGCCCGGGAACGGTTATTTCAGTGCCTCCATATCCTACAGCTATATGATCGCCACCGGCAACGGTTCCGACGCCTACGAGGCTTATACCACCTACTTGAATCCTTCGGCTACCGACACGTTGCCGCCGGTGACGGAATACTACCTTGATTTCGACCAGCGGCATACTGTTACAGCGGTTCTCGATTACCGGGTTCCCCGGGAATGGTCCGGAAATTTCTTCGGTCTCAGGATACCGGGCGCCTGGGGTATTAATATGGTAGCCAATTACGGTTCGGGTCTGCCTTATACCAAAACCGACGTTTACGGCATCCGTTTAGGGGAGAGAAATGAAGGGCGGTTACCGGCCAATTACACGGTTGATTGCCGTTTTAACAAAGATTTTTATTTCGGCCGCAATAACAACAACTTCCTGACTTTCTTTGTTGAAGTGGATAACCTCTTCAATCGGCTTAATGTCTTGAACGTGTACCCGGTCACCGGTGAACCTGATGATGACAACAACGCGGTTTCAGCGGGCTTGTCCCTGGATCAACAGAAACTTGATCGCCTGGACTTTTTATATGACCACGATCCTTTAAATTATTCAGCTCCCCGGACAGTACGGACCGGGTTAGAATTGAACTTCTAAACCGGAGATAAAGAAAGATGCAAACCAAAAGAAAAACCTGTTTATATGTTACCGTGGCAGTGTTGCTGTTATTGGTTCCGACGGTGATAGTGTCGGCCAGGCCGACGCCGACCGGGAAAGGTGTGCTGGACAAAAAAGACAGCATGCTGGCCTTGTCTCCCTCGCCGGCGACAATTGACCAGATTACCCACAATATCGGTAATATTGTCACGACCGTCGATAACCATGGTTATATCGGCGGCTACTGGCATTATAACCTGCCATCGGGCGAATGGCCCCGTAATTCGGGACACTATTATATCGGCGAGCTTATGTACTGGATGGGGGCTACCACCTCTGGCGGTGATACCCTGGTGGCCAATACCTGGGATGAATTCCAGGGCGTACCGTCGGTCGTTTCCGGCGCCAGTGTCAATAAAATTCTCCTGTCAACCGATACCGCCCGTTATTACGACTATAACCCGACCGACACGGTTGGTCTCGGCAACGGCAACCCGGCTTACGGCTGGCGACAGTGGGACAGTGATTCCAGTGCCTGGGTTTACTCGAAAAATTACGACCCCAATACCAGTGAATTTTATCCCGGCGGCCCGGTGGCGGTGCAGGAATCGCACTACCGGTTCAATGACGCCGCCGGCGGCAACTCGCTGATGGGTCTGGAAATGACCCATACCATGCTCCAGTGGAATTACTGCTATAATGAAGATTTCATTTTTGTTATCCTGGAAATTAAAAACACCTCGACCGTTGATTATCATGACTTCGCTTTCGGTCTTTATGTGGACCTTGATGTTGGGGGACCGGACGGGACTGGCGAAAACGGCCGACTCATGGATAAGGTGGCTTTTGACTCGACTCGTAACCTGGCCTGGACTTATGATTCTCTCGGCTGGGACCGGGGCTGGAAAGCCAAAACCGGCATTATGGGTACCAAATTACTGGAGACCCCCGATAATATCGGCATGACGGCTTTCCGGACGGGCGACTGGTCGCTGGTACCGAGTACCGACCCGCCCCGATATGCCATGATTAACAGCACTCAGTTTGATACCTCGTTGCCGCCCACCGACCAGTATTATATTCAATGTACCCGGGGTATCGACCTTACCGCCGGTAAGACGGTGCGGGTGGTTTTTGCCATCATTGCCGGCGCCAATACCACGGAATTCCTGGAGAATGCCGACCGGGCGCAACAGCTCTATGAAAGCAATTTCATAGGTCCGGAACCGCCCATTACTCCCAGGCTCTGGGGTAAAGCCAGTGATAAAAAAGTGTACCTGTACTGGAACGATACCGCCCAGACCAGTGTTGACCCCCGGCTTATGGAACGCGATTTTGCCGGTTATAAGCTCTATCGCAGTGTCAACCAGGGTCGGACCTGGGGTGAGGTGGATAAAGAAAATAAAAATTGCTGTTTGAAGGTTGATTACATACCGTTGGCTTATTATCCGGTCATTGACCCGGACGACCCCGTACCGCATAATTTTATCGATTCCAATCTATATAACGGCATGGAATACTGGTACTGCCTGGTGGCTTTCGATAAAGGCGATTCGGCGGCTAATGTTGACGTGCTTCAGAACGGTTTCGGTATTGCCGGGGTATCGCCCAATGTTGTCGCCCTGATGCCCCGGAACGACCCCGCCGGGTATTATACCGCGGCGGCCACAGTAACCCATACCTTTACCGGTACAGGTCAACCCTCGGATGGCCAGGTGTACCCGGTCATCTTTGAAAAAGATTCCGTGCTGGGTGAGCAGTACCAGGTGGTTTTCGAGGACCAGCTGGTGGTAACCTGCTGGCATCTGATCAACCTGACCACCGGGGATACGCTTTTGAAAGACCAGACCGATTATGAAGGTGATCCCGGCTATATGCCTCTGGTCGAAGGTATCCGGGTGGCGGTTCGTAACGGCGACCGGGTGCCACGTGATTACGGTCAAACCGCGTTTACCGGTTCCGATACCACCCTGGCAATGGGCTACTTTTACGGCGAGCCGATTCCGCCTTTGACGGGCGACCCGGGGGATGTTTTCAACGACGGTCCTTACCGGTCTACCTATGAACTGAGATATACCGGCCAGTTCACCGTGGCACCGTTGCTCATTGATTACTGGGTACCTTCGCCGACTATCGACGTTCCCTTTGAGGTCTGGAACATGAATACCAACCAGCGGGTTTCCCTGGCGGTGTACGACTTTGAAGACGACGGTGACTGGGACCCTTATGACCTGCTTTCGATTGTCAACTACCCTTACAACGCGTCACAGGATTTGACCTCGCTGGCTTTCCCGTTCTATTATGGCTGGTTGTTCGGTTTCGACGATGCGGTGTTCAACCCGTCGGTCGGGGATGTTTTCACGATAGAAGGCGCCCCGGTTAACGGGCCTGACGATGTCTTTACTTTCCGGACAGACGGGGTCAATGCTTCTCAGGCCGCCCGTGATTTGAAGAAAATCAAGGTGGTGCCTGACCCTTATTATGTCTCGAATGACCCCCGGACTGAAACCGCGGAAGGAATGACGGTGCTGGAGTTTCGGAATGTTCCGGACCGGTGTACTATCAGAATTTATACTCTGGCCGGAGACCTGGTCAAGACAATCTCCAATACCGATGGTGACGGAACGGTTCGCTGGGATGCCATAAGCGGCGACGCCCAGCAGGTTGCTTCCGGCATATATATATATCATATCGATTCCCCGTATGGCGAGCGGCTGGGACGCTTTGCCATCATTAAATAGAGGAGGCGAATTGTGAAAAAGCTTTTTATTCTTTTACTGGTCTTGAGTTGGGCTGGTACCGCCTCCGCCGGATTGTCCAAAGCGGGTTCGGCAGGCGCTCAGTTTCTCAAAATAGGCGTTGGTTCCAAGTACCAGGGGATGGGCGAAGCCTCGGTGGCCACGGTCAATGATGTTTACGCCATGTACTGGAACCCGGCCGGGCTGGTCGAGGTGGAAAACTATGCCATTGGTTTTACCAACGTCAACTGGCTTCTGGATATTGACCTGAATTATGTCGCCGCGGCCAAATATTTCGAAGAGGTCGGCGTTTTCGGTATCTCGGCGGCGATCCTTTCCATGGACGAACAGGAAATTACTACGTTTGAAGAGGAAGATGGTACGGGCAGGTATTATTCGGCTGCTTCTTATGCTGTCGGATTCTCCTTTGCCCGGCAATTGACCGATAAGTTCGCTTTCGGGGCCTCCGTCAAATATATTGAAGAGAGAATCGATAACGAACGCGCCCGGGGTTATGCTTTCGATTTCGGTACCCTGCTTTATACCGGTTTCCGGTCTCTGCGGCTGGGAATGAGTATCAATAACATGGGTCCCGAAATGAAGTTTACCGGGACCGACCTGGATGTTCGTTATGACCCTCCCGAAGATGAAATACAGACCGATGTCGGCAACAGTAATCTTGTCAGCTCTCAGCTGAAAACGACCCCTTATGACCTGCCGATGATTTTCAAGGTCGGTCTGGCTTATGATATTGAGTTCGGCTCCAAATCCCTGGTGACTCTCTGTGCCGACCTGAGACATCCCAATGATAATATCGAACAAGGTAACCTCGGAGCCCAATTTGCCTACGATGACAGGTTCTTCCTGAGAGGCGGGTACAAAATCAATTACGATGAGGAAACCTTCTCGCTGGGCGGTGGCCTGGTGACGCCTATTTCCAGCGAAACCAGATTGTATATCGATTATGCCTGGCAGGATTTTGGGCGGCTTGAAGCCACTCATAAGTTCTCAATCGGCTTTACTTTTTAAGGCTTGAACAATAAAAAAAACCCCGGCGGCGGGGTTTTTTTTTGGTCGGTTCTGGACATTAGCGGTAAAATTGTATAACTTGTTATTTTATCTTCAGGATAGGAGTTATATGACTGGGTCAAAGTTTGATTCTATAAGCGCTCTTCTTTTGCCGGCTATGATGTTTGTCTTATTCATTCCTTTCTTATCGCAGGCGTATGAACCGGTTCCGGTTATTGCTGAGTATTTTGATATGCTCGAAACCGGGAATTTCGAAACCGCCCAGATGATGTGGGAAACATCCTGCCAGGAAAGAGCCACCAGGTTCGGGATAGAGTATGCGGATATTCCCATCAGGACGGATTGCACCTCGCCGGTCGTGTACGACCTCGACGTTATGCGCCGGTACCTGTATCAGCCGGTCAAACAGTATAAGGAATTCGAACACGAAACCTTCGTCCGGCTGGAATATTACCAGACGGTCGATGATCAGCCGGTACAGCATTTTTATTATTTAAAACGGGATGGTGATTTTTACTGGTTGATTTATCCCCAGGATTTCTTTACCCGTGATTGGCCGGTCCGGGAGACTAAATATTTCCGGATTCATTATCATCCGGACAACTTGAAATACTTAAATCCGGTGCTTATCGAAGAATCCGACCGTTTTATTGAAACAACTGCCGCTACGCTTAAAATTTCCAAAGCCGACCTGGAAACCCTGGAGGCTAAAAAAATCGAATTTTTCTTCTGCGATACCGACAGCACCGTTTCCCAGATAACCTCAATGACCACCAAGGGTCTTTTTGACCTGGCCTCGAACGATATTATCTCCGCCACCTTCCCGCACTTTCATGAGGTGACCCATTTTTTAATAAATTATAAGCTGCGCCGTTTGCCCCTTTTTACCCTGCCGCTTTTACAGGAAGGCCTGGCGGTTTATTACGGCGGCCGCTGGGGTAAAAAACCTTCTGCCCTGTTCGACCTGGGCATCTTTATCTATCGTGAAAAATTCGTCGAGCTGGATTCGCTTTTAACCCTGAACGGTTTTAAGAATAATTCCTCGGCTGATATCGCCTACCCGTTAGCGGCGGTCTTTACTTCCTATCTCATGGATAAGCTCGGTCAGAATAAGTATTTTGAGCTTTACCTGGCCGGTTCGGGAAAATATCGCGACCTGAAAAATCTTACGGCCGATGAGGTCAAAAACCGGCTCCTGTCGTTTGTCGGTTTTGATGACTGGTCGGTTCTGGTGGCTGATTTTAACCGGTACCTTGATGACCGCCTTGCTGTTCTTAAGGCGGCCGAACCCGGACGTCCGGAAAAAGGCAGCATCATTCTGGAAAACGAACATTTTAAAATAAGTAAGGACAAAGACTGGCTGGCTTTCGAATTTCCCGGGCAACAGGGCGACACTCTTTTCCAGGGAAGTTTATTTTTCAACCGCGATTCTCGTCTGGATGGGACCGTCTGTCCGTTATTCGAAGAACAATTCCAGGGAGCGGTGGCTTTCGAAGGTTATCGTTACAGTGTGCGTTTTGACCGGAATGAAGCCGGGCTTTACGATTACGGCACCAATGAACTGGTTGCCAAATACATCTGGGGAATTTCTCCTATGGAGGGATATTATGACCCCGGTGCCAACAGTATTTACATTAAATTCAAAATGGCTGTTTTTGGAAACCGGGCACCGGACTTCAAGGATTTTAAATTCTTCCCGTTATAGAAATGAGAAGGGATGGATTATTCCGTCGTAATTGTTGTTTTATTGTCAGCCGGCATTATTCTTCTGGTCTGGCTGCTGGTCAACTCTTATCGTGACCGGCGTCAGGAAGCCACGCCCGATATGGCCGCAGTAATACAGCTTATGAAAGCGGAGCTGACCACCGGGCAGGCGGAATGGTTTTTATCGCTTAGGGAAGCTCTCGACAATGCCCACCGTCTGCTAAACGACCGCCTGGCGGAAAGCAACCGTACCCTCGATGAACGAACGGCTTTTATGGGGGAAATTGAAAACAAGCTGGGCCAGCTGGCCGTTCAAACCAAAAATATTGAAAATATCGGGCAGAATATTCAGTCCCTTTCTCAGTTGTTGCGGCCTCCGAAAATCCGCGGCGGAGTGGGCGAAGTATTGCTCGATAACCTGCTCGCTCAAATCCTTCCTGCCGGCCTGTATATGACTCAATACCGTTTTTCCGGGGGGCAGAGAGTGGACGCCGTTATCAAGCTGGGGGATAAATTGCTTCCCATCGACGCCAAGTTTCCCCTGGAAAATTATGAAAAAATACTCGCCGCTCCCGAAGATAAAACCGCCCAGAAAGATTTTTCCCTGTCTTTTAAAAAACATGTTGATGATATCTGCGGCAAGTATTTGAAGCCGGAGGAAAAAACCACCGATTTTACCATCATGTTCATTCCTTCCGAAGCGGTCTATTACCAGTTCATTTCACAGGGGGACAGCACCGGGTTCGAGTATGCGCTGGCGAAAAAAGTCATCCCCAGTTCCCCCGGACATCTTTACGGCTTTTTAGCTTCAATATCTTCAGTCTATACGGCTTTAAATCTGCAACGCACCAGCCTGGCCGATGGCGGCCGGTTACTGGCGGTCGGGTTGAAAAACCTGGCGGATACCCTCAGCAGTCTCAAACGCCTGCATGAGCGGATGGAAGGTTCCCTGAGAGCCTTGTCGCTAAGTTTTAATCGAGCCCGGTCGGAAACCGAAAACCTTCAATATCAGCTCGACAAACTTCAAAAACCGGAAACGGACCGTGAGACTGCCGGTAGTGATTTATAACAGCTTTCCCGGGCAATAACAGGGAAACATCACCCCGTTAATAAAACAATAAGAGGAATTTTTCATATATCCTGCCAGCACACTCCGGCAGTATGGCTGTTAAGCAATACCTGACCCGGCTTATAAGTTCACGGCAGGCAGTTCACTTATTTTTGAGCAGACTTTGCAGGCTGTCGAGTTTTTTCTCGACCAGGGGAATTTCAAGTTCGGTGGGACCAAGCTCAATGAATTTCTGGTAAAATCTGATTGCCGCCGAGGCCTGGTCGGAATTTTCACTTATGAAACCCTTAATAAGATAAGGGAAAGGCAGTCTGGCATCCGTCGCCATCAACAGCTCGGCAAGGGAATCGGCGGTTTTGATTTTCCCCAGCCGGTAGTTGATAATCATTTCATCAGTCCGGACTTCATTATCGCGGGGAAAAAGCGCTACCTGCCGGTCAATGACTTCCCCGGCTTTAAGAAGGTTCCCGGAGTCACGGTAGTAACGGTAGAGATTACTCAGGTGAACCTTTTTATAGGGCTCCAGCATCAGGCAGGTATCAATCTGGGATTTGGCCAGTTCAAATCGTCCCAGGTTCATCTGGACCACGGCGATTAGATCGCGGGGTTCAGTCCAGAAGGGATTCCGCGAAACCTCCTGGTAGAGTACTGTCAGGGCTTCTTCATTTCGGCCGACGGCAATTAAGTCCCGGGTACCTTTGAGATTCAGATACTCCAGAGATTTGACAGGCAGTTGCCATTCCCAATAATCGGCGCTTTTAAATTCACCCCGATAAAAATGGGCGTCACGTACGGTGATAAGACCGGTGCGGTAGTAACTTTCATTTTTTTGAAGGTAATCTTCCAGATAATATTTGGCCTGTTCGATTTTCACATAAGCCGGCAAATAAGAAAAAGGCAACATTAGCGCCGCGGCTGCAATAAGAGCCAGGATTCTAAAATTGGCTTTATCCTGATTAATAATTTTCGTCAGTACCAGTGCCATAAGAAATGAAAAGGCCGTGAGATAAGCGGTAAAACGGGGAAAATCCAGGACAATGTTATTTACGGGATTGGCTATAAAAACCAGGATAGCCCCGGTCGAAACCATCAGCCAGCCGGCTATAGCCGGGGGATTGTTTTTCAGCCAGCCTTTTTGGTAGAAGCCGGTTATTTTCATTACTATGGCCATGGGGATTGCCAGGAAAAAAAGTTGCAGCATATCCCCGATGTGCCGCCATGAAAACAAACCATAGTCGTAACGGGGAAGGTGCCCGTTTATAAAAAGCAGATATTGTGAAAATTTCAACGATGCGCCAAGTTGCTGAAAGGTTATAAATATCAGGGCAACGAGACTGATGAAGGCGATAAATATGGAAAAATACGGTCGGGCTCTTTTTTTGAAAGGCAAAGTAAAGGTCAAGTATAACAAGGCCGGCAACAGGTACAGAGCCGTCAGGTGCATCACCACCCCAACCAGGGTAATCAACCACAGCCACAGTAACTTTCCTAAGCTGAAACGATGGGAAGCTTTAACCGCAGCCCAGGCAAACCAGATTGTAACCGCGATAATAACCGGTTCCATCCCGATAAAACCGAAATAAAGAAGGCTCTGACCGCCAAAAAACATAATTAAGAACAGGTAAAAGCGATTTTCGGTTTTCACATTGAGTTCTTTAATCAGACAGGCGCTGACGACTATCGACAGAGCGGTAGTCAAATAGGCTAATGTACGCCAGGCCCAGACAGCGGCAATATTAGTCTGCCAGACTTCTACCGAATTCAGCGGCAACAAGTTGAAAAGATGAAAAAAAACCGCCACCACCGCGGTAGTCCCCAGTTCATACCAGTGGTATATAATTTTGTCTGTCTGGCCAATCAGGGCCACTCGCAGATTACCACCGCCATAAAGGAAAGAGTCGAAATGGAGAATGATAGTGATTATGAAAAGACCTGTTAACCCGATTATAATTCGTCGCCGGGTGGAGAAAAACAGTCCGATTTTTTCAAAATATCTGATAAATAGAAATATTACCCCGCCGAAAACCACCAGCCACAGGATGACATACCAGGCAGGCAGGTAAGACCAGTGGTTAAACGACCAGTGATTGTCAAAAAGCTTACCGCCATATAACCTGCCCAGAATGAAAAGGGCGATTATGATTATAGTGGTATAAAAAGTAAGGCTGGTTTGTTTTTTTACCATGTGGCTATTTAATTTCCTGGCGTCCTTCAAGTGATTTGGTCAAAGTAACCGTATCGGCATATTCGAGGTCAGCACCGACCGGCAGTCCCCGGGCGATACGGGTAACCCTGATACCCATGGGTTTGAGCAATCGCGAGAGATATAAAGCGGTGGCTTCGCCTTCAACATTGGGATTGGTGGCGATAATAACTTCTTTCACATGGTCGTCGAGGCGGTTCAAAAGTTCCCTGATTTTTAAATCATCGGGGCCAATTCCATCCAGCGGTGAAAGACGGCCGCCCAGAACGTGAAAGAGCACCTTGAAACCTTCCACCCGGTCAAATGCGGCCGCATCGGAAGCATCCTCGACGATACAGATAGTATGGCGGTCACGCTGAGGGTCCCGGCATATCTTACAGGGGTCTTCTTCGGTGATATTATAACATATCGAACAGAAACCGACTTTTTCCTTTACCTCGCGAATAGTATCCGCCAGCTCGAACGCTTCTTCACGGGTGGATTTCAGAATATGAAAAGCCAGGCGGGCGGCTGTTTTCCGGCCAATCCCGGGCAGACGGGCCAACTGGTTAATCAGTCTTTCCACCGAACCGGCTGAATTAAACATGGCTAACTTTCCTGTAAACCTTTTTTAAAACGGCAGATTCAAACCCGGAATTTTAAGTCCCCCGGTCAGGTTGGAGATTTGTTCGGACTGAAGTTGCTGGGCTTTTTCACGGGCTTGATTGACCGCGGCTACAATCAGGTCCTGAAGCATTTCAATGTCGTCTTTATTCACCACTTCCGGGTCGATGGTTATTGATATGATGTCGCTTTTACCGTTGGCGACAACTTTCACCATCCCGCCTCCCGACGATGCTTCGACTGTCAGCTTCTCCAGTTCCGCCTGCATTTCCTCCATTTTAGCCTGCATCTTCTGAACCTGTTTCATCATGTCGCCCAAGCCGCCTTTGTTCATATGTCACTCCTTTCGGATTTTATTCCGCTTTTTTAACGCCGATTATCTCACCATCCACTTTTTCCAGCAGTTGTCGAAGGTACGGTGAGTCCTCAATCAGTTTTTTTTTATCGATGTTATGGACTTTTTTTTTATTTTCTTCCTGCTCCAGCTTCGGGTTTTCCTGCCGGGGGTCAATGGTAAAGTTTATACTTAGATTAGCCTTATAATGTTCTTTCAGAGTCTTTGAAATCAGGTTTAAATTATCGGTTTTTTTAACCAGTTGCAGCGAAGCTTCGCCTGAAGCATAGAAAACGAGGGTAATCTGATTGTCTTTTACCGCCCTGATTTCCGCCATCCGCAACTGTGAGGCAAGCATGGCGCTCTGCTGGCGAAGTTTGGAAATGAAGCTGTCCCATTCTTTTTCAAGTTGCGGTTGATTTATGGAACGGGTGTAAAGGGATTCGGGTAAAGAAAGTCCCTTTTCAGAATCATCCGGGGGAGAATCGAAAGCTACATTGTTAAAAAAGTTCGGTGTTTTTGAAGGTTTCGATGATGTTTCTGCCGCCCCCGGGATCGCCGGAACTTGACCCTGTTGGAGGGCTTTCAAAATTTCGGCGAACTTGACGGTCGATTCCATCTCCGCCATCTTAACCCCGGCTATTTCAAGTACCAGGCGTTCGTTAAGGCCGCTTTTAATTTTACCGATGACATCGGCGGTTATCTGCATTAAACGCAGAAGGTCGCCGGCTTTAAAGTAATCCACCTGGGTTCGGTACTCCCGGATTTCCGCAGTACTAATATTGAGTAAAGCCGAGGTGTCCGAGCCGGAACCGAGAATCATCAGGGTGCGGAAATGTTCCAGAAGTTCATCGATAAAATCGGCGATATCAATGCCGCTGTCGAACAGCTCCCTGGTCATTTGCAGTATCTTCAGGCGGTCGGAGGCGGCGATAGCGCCGACATAATCAAATAAAAACTGACGGTCCACGAGGCCTAGGGCGTTGACGACATCAGCCATGGTAATCCGGTCACCGGTAAAAGCGGTTATCTGGTCCAGCAACGAAAGGGAATCACGCACCGAACCGTCGGCTTTACGCGCCAGCAGAGTCAGGGCGGCATCCTCGATGGCGATGTTTTCATTATCAGCAATTTTCTTGAGGTGTCCGGCCAGGTCGTCAATTGATACCCGCCGGAAATCAAACCGCTGGGTGCGCGACAGGATGGTTTCAGGGACTTTCAAAGGTTCGGTGGTGGCAAAGATGAAAATGATATGAGACGGAGGTTCCTCGAGGGTTTTTAAAAGAGCGTCAAAAGCCGACCCGGACAGGCGGTGCACTTCATCGATTATATAAATTCTTTTTTTTCCGCCGGTCGGCAGGTAGCGGACATTTTCCCGAAGGGAACGAATATCATCCACCCCGGTATTGGAAGCGGCATCGATTTCCAGTACATCAAGCGAGTTCCCGGCGGTAATCTCAAGGCAGATGGGGCACTGGTTACAGGGGGTGGGAGTGGGGCCGTTGATACAGTTGACGGCTTTGGCTAATAAACGAGCTACCGTAGTCTTGCCGGTACCCCGGGGACCACAGAACAGGTAACCGGAGCCGATCCGGTTATTGATGATGGCGTTCCGCAGAGTTTTCGTAACATGTTCCTGTGCCACAACATCTTCGAATAATTGCGGACGATATTTTCGGGCTAAAACAAGGTAACTCATAAAATCCAATATAGTCAATTAACAGCTGGTTGTGAATCATATTTTGTATTTTTTATTTTTTTTATCACACTTAAGTCAAAAGTACGTCAATAAATTAGCGGTTTTTTTTTGCCCGATTACCTGACAACTATGGTATATTAAAGAGAAGCCTAAATATGAAATTATGGGAGTTAATGTCTAAGCGTTTATTCTGGCTGGTGGTTTTGATATTTTTGCCCCTGTCAACCTGGGGTGCCGGGGCAAATCTGGTCAAAAAAAATTTTGAACGCCACCGTTCTCATTTTGGCCTGAAACTGGGTATCAACAACCTGGGAACAGCCCGGGTGGACGGTGAAAGTTACGAAACCAGAGTAGGTCTTTCAGGCGGCTTTTATTTCGATTTTGTAATCGGGGAAAACTCTTTCTGGGGGGTAATGATCGATTTGCAGGATATCCAGTTTTTTGAAGAACGGGAAGCGATGTTTAATTTAAGCATCGGGTTTAAACCGGTTATATATAACGATAAAAAGAAAATGGCTTATAAACCGGGATTGGCAATCGGTCTGGCTGACCTTGGCCATATCGGCTATTTGAAAAGAACACAGTACCTTACCTTAAAGGGGTCCTTTGAAATGGTCTTTTTCACCGAAAGTAAATATGTCTTTTTCGGGGAGCTGGCACTCTGGGGAGCGCCGGAATGTTTTAACGACGAATACGACATCAGCCTGGGACCGTTTCTGCAGGTACGCTTGGGTATCATGTTTCTTAATTAAAGCCCCGTCTAATATTTTCTATTGAAAAAGCAGGTAATATTATCAATATTGGTAGTGCTAGGAGGGCGGATAATTTCTAATCAAGGAGGGATAATATCATGCGATATCCTTTTTCATTTCAATGTTTTTTAATTTTAATATGTGTAATTTTATCTGTACCGAGTACACGGGCATTAGACAAGCCGGATAAATATAAAGGTACATTTGGAGTCAAAGCCGGTTTTGTTGGAGGAGGAGTAATAGACCAGAATCTTTTCCCTTATGAGGCAGAAAAGTCTTACAGTTTTGGTCTTTTTGCCGACCAGCCTTTGAGCCCTTCGTTGTTTCTGGGATTTAATATCGACTATCATATAATAGATATTTCCACTGATGAAAGTAAACTTATTGAAATCAGTCTTTCGATGAAAGGAATTATACCTAAGCGGCGTGTCGGTTTTATTGTCAGGCCGGGTGTCTCAGCGGGTTATGGATATATCAGCGAGATAGATTTTGTTGATAACGCTCATTTTTTTATGATAAAAGGTTTTACGGAACTTATCTATTTTATGAATAACAATATCGGTTTTCTTGTTGAGGTAGGTGGCATGGGAGCCCCTCTTGGAGGGAACAGTAAGCGCAGTATGAAAATGGACTTAAGATATCTAATCCGTTTTGGGGTAATTTTTTGAGGTCATCCTGAGAAATAAAATTTTCTCTTTGCCTGGCCGTTATTTTTTATTATCCTATAAACCGATAGATATTTATAGGTCGAGACCTCTATGGTTTCGACAAAATGAGAAATGTCGAAACTCTTCGAGATTTCGACCTACCGATAAACCAAAATTTGGGGTGGTAGGTATTTATAGGTAGAAATCTTTATGGTTTCGACGATATTAAAAGTGTCGAAACCGCAAGGCTTTCGATACCTGCAGAAAGAATAGAGTTTGGGGCAGTAGCTCAGTTGGGAGAGCGCCACGTTCGCAACGTGGAGGTCGTCGGTTCGATCCCGATCTGCTCCATTAAATTTGTGTATAAACCGTAAAGGTGAATGTGCTAGATGGGGAGCTAGCGGTGCCCTGTAACCCGGAATCCGCTATACCGGGGTCGAATTCCCACCCGAGGGTGCGGTGGCTGTCTGGTGGCGACGGATAAGCGGTGTTGAGGGTTGGGTCCCGTACAACGTCAGCCTTCGAATCCCGTCAGGACCGGAAGGTAGCAGCGGTAAGGAGACCCTGGGGTGTGTTGCGGGGTCGCCCGGCCTGAGCCGGCTGTTCGAAACCTCAGGCGTGCGCGGCTCGGAGGTGGGTGCACAAAATAAAAAGCTCCTTTTGGGAAAGGGGCTTTTTTTATGGGGGGATTTTGTACTAGTGTCGGGTAACATCCCCGCTTAGGCGGGGACAAGACCCGACACAACTTTTAGCATCTTGATTTCTTTACCTGCGTCTAAAGACGCAGGCCACCCGCGCACTTCAATTTTTCTAGATAAAGATAATAAAAATTAAAATGTTTTCTTGATCTACTTTATGTTACCGTCAGGTCACACTCGACCAAGGCGAGCAAGACCTGACGGAACATTCAAATAACGTTTCAAGTTGTTGTGTCGGATCCTGATTCCCCGCTCTGGCGGGGGATTGTGACCCGACACTTTTTCTATCATATAACCGTCAGGTCACACTCGACCAAGGCGAGCAAGACCTGACGGAACATTCAAAAAAATACTTAATTTTCTTTTAGTTCTTTGTTGTGTTTTCGTCTAATAATCGTTTTACTTTCTTCTTTTGGAATAACAATAATTTCATCAAATCCACTTTTACCCTCAGGGTAAGCATCCGGTAATAAAGATTGTTCAGCTGGTAAGGCATTATAATCATCATGAATAAATCTCAATGTCCCGTTATTTTTAAACACTGAAACGCATATAATTTAGCTATGTTTATTATCTCGAGTATCTTTTTCTAAATTTTTTAGGTTTACAATTATTAGATGCTCATCTCTAATCGAACGTGGAACAACCTTTATATTTAATATCAGCGTATCACCAGTAAAAACAGATTTTGATATCCTCTCCGGTAGAGATATAATTTGCATATTGTCAGCATTAACTTTAATATCGACCCCATCCGGGGCATCTTCAAGAGCTGTTAAGTAGTATGTAATTGTAGATGTATCACCGATACGAAATAACGGTTTAACAACGAAGTTGTATTTAAAAAGCTCACGGGGACCAATTCCTCTCTGTGTAAAATAAATTGAATCTTCATTAAAAAAGGTACTTACTATATTATATCCCCTAACATGTGGTTCTTTGCCTATGTCAATAACATTGCCATCCTGATCAAGAGTATATGCAATCTTAAGTGCCACCAGCCAACCTGCACCATCCTGACAGAATGTAAAATCCCATTTGCCTGAGCATAAAGGCACAAACTCAAAATATCCGTTATATTGATTACCCAATTCATGAGGACCCGGCCAATAATATACGGTATCACTTAGCATCCGCACACCTTTAGGATGATAGTTTAATCTTATCACCCAAACATCATCAGGTTTGGAGTACATTTTATCATTTACTTCAAAAGTGAAATATACTCTTGTTGGAGTTAGGGGTTTAGGAAAAGTTTCAAACTCAAAAGTACCAACAAAGGGGCGCGGTCCACCTAGTCCTGCGACACTTACTTCTTTCTCAAAATCCCCAATTGTCCGATTTACCTGAGGATGGGATACTGCTGATAAAAAGAGTACAATTGGTACAATGATAGTTAAAAACTTCATTTCTCCTACCGTATCAAAATCATGCCCGTCAGCTCGGTGATATGCTCGTTTCTGGTACCGTCGTCGGGCCAGAAGCGGCTCTTTATCAGGCCGTAACCGGGCGCATAATAAATCAAGGTCGAGTCATCGCCTTGGGTTGGATGGCTGCTGTATTCGTAACATGAAAAAGTCCCCACCGGAACAGTCAGTATTACCCCTTTAGCGGTTAGTTTGTATTCGAAAGCTCCGCCAGGGGAGGACCAGGTGTCATAAATATCGGCCGGGTACTTGATAATCAAATACGGCGGCGGACCATAAGCCCATAAGCCGTCATCCCGGTGAGCAATCAGCGAACTTACTTTATAAGGGTACTCATCCGTGGTAATGTACCAGTGAATATCGTTAATAACCGTATCCTTGTAGATGTTCAGATCCGAGTAAGTAGTGTCCCTTTGAACACCCAGAGTGTCCTTAACGAAATTGAGATAGGACCACTGGTTGCCGATGTTCAGGGGCATGATCATTTCAATGTCGGAGTCGTCATTATTGTCATTATCATCGCTGCAGGCGGTCAGCAGAAGGAAAAGGACGGTAAATAGATAAATCAAAATTTTATTCATTGTTGAATCCTTTATATTTTATGCCTGGTTAGTGTCTTTAATAATATATCAATTGTTGCGGCAGCCTGTCAAGCCCTGACTGGCAGTTATATGCAAGAATCCTGAAACATGTTCATTTCTTTTATGTTTTATCCTTTTTAGAAATATTATAGTATTTATTAAATCTTATAATCGGATGACGGTATGCTGAACAAGAATTCAGTGTTTCTGTTGATATCGATACTTTTCTGGGGTTTTTCGTTTGTGGCCATTAAAGTCGCCCTGCGCGAGGTATCGCCGTTAGAAATGATTTCCGTCAGGTTCCTGCTGGCCTCGCTTACCCTTCTTATGATTATTAAAATCAAAGGCTTGTCTTTAAAAACCCGGGTAATGCGGTTTAAACTGGTATTGGCAGCTTTTATCGTCTTTCTGCATTTCTGGATTATGGCCACCGGGATGAAGGAAACAACCGCGTCCAATGCGGCCTGGATTCTGGCGGCGGCGCCGGTATTTGTCGCTATCCTGGCAAATCTGTATCTTAAAGAAAGCCTTCATCTCTCTCAATGGGGCGGGCTGGGACTGGCTTTTGTCGGGGTGTTTTTATTAACTTACAACGGTGATATGGCCAATCTGGGCTGGCTCGATTCCCGGGCGGACCTGTTGCTTTTAAGCTCCTGCGTCACCTGGGCGCTTTATACTGTCAGCACTCGCGAGATTACCGCACGAGTACATCCCCTGGTAGCGACTTTCTGGATGGTCACTATCGCCGGACTTTTCTTCGTTCCCTGCACTCTGGCTACGAGCGGTTATCATAAATTTATAGAGCTGAATAACGACACTTATTTAAGCCTCGTTTTCCTCGGAGTTTTTTGCCTGGCGATTGCTTTCTGGCTGTGGTCGGAAGGCCTGAAACGTGGTAAAGCCGCTGAGGTAAGTGTTTATCTTTATGTCGAGCCGCTGGTGGCCATGCTCGCCGGCTGGTGGCTGCTGGATGAAAATATTACCGTCTGGCTGATTTCGGGAGCGGTTTTTATCAGTGCCGGAGTTTACCTGTCGGAACGAATCAGCAAAATAAGAACGGCAGTCCAAAAAGCCTGAGAGCTTAATCGTCGCACCGGCCGGCGTCAAAACCGGTTTGGCGAATGGTTTCTATCAAAAGGTCGATTGACGGGGGCGTTTCCCTGAAGGATAGAACGGCTATTTTCCCGGCGAGGTCGACTTCAACCTCTTTTACCCCCGGAACCGAACGGAGCGCATTTTTAACGATATTGGCACAACCGGAACAGCTCATGCCGCTTATATTTAATTTTAAGTCCCGTTTATTCATATTTTAACTCCTTTGTATCCTTATAAAATGAAATATCACCCGCCGGGTTCCCCAAAAAAACAGGTAATGTTGTGGTAACCACTAAAAATATTTACCTGATATGGGAAACAAAGACATGGCCAAGAAATGGTTCCTGACCACCGCCCTGGCTTATCTGGGGACGCCGTATATCTGGGGTGGCGATGACCCTTCGGGATTTGACTGTTCCGGTTTTGTCATAGAATGCCTGAAGTCCGCCGGGATTCTTGAAGAGGCGGAGGATTATTCCGCTGACGGTCTGATGCGCCGGTATGAGGCATATGTCATAAACAAGCCATGCGAAGGGGCGCTTCTTTTTTCCCTCGACAGGGCCGGACGGG
>JAQUSF010000058.1 GCA_028715215.1 Candidatus Zixiibacteriota bacterium | reverse complement strand
ACCACCAGCCAGTTACTGCTGGTATAGGTCGTTTTCTGAACGAAAACCTTCGACACATCAAGGTCGGCGTTACCGGCGTTCTCCACGCGAATGTTATACGAAGTTGCCTCGCCATGCTGCGTATAATTGGGGTAGAAAATGTTGATCGGACTCAACACCAGACGAGGTTCCACCACCGGTTCCACACAGGGCAGACGGAACCAGAGCAGGGGAACATAATAGTCCGGGGATGTATTATTGCCGCCGGTATTGGCAGCCGGGCCGGGGATGACGTCGTTGACATAAAGAACATCGAGATAATAATTGCCCGTATAGGGCGGATCCGCCGACGGGTCGACTTCGTAAGCATCGCCTGCGGACAGCCAGTCGAGACCGCTCCACTGGGAGTTATTCATACCATAACGGGACATGAACGGCCAGGTTTCATTACCGCACTCATTACCGGAAGTGGAGTCACAGTTCGGGGTCTTGGTATTGGTCAGATTCCGAGGTGCATCCCACAGGATTCCGTCAAGGTCCGAAGAAACCGACAGGTAAATTTCAGCATTGGCGTTGGTGGCGGCGCTGGACAGGTTAGGGTCAGCGCAATCAGTGGAGTCGCCGTTATCGGGATCACCCCACTGGTTCCAGATCACATAAAGGCGGCCGTTACATTCTGAGATAGTAAATTTAGCCACGTTAAAAACATTACTGCCGGCCACACCACAAACACGGGATGGATCCCATTCGGCATTCTGGATAGTGCTGATAATATCGGTATTTTCAGCCCAGTGGAACAGACGACAGTTGCGGCCCGCTGTACCCTGACCATCGCCGTTATATAAATTGGCATTCCAGACCAGGTGCAGGTTGTCGTTGGAGTCATAAAGACAACTGAGTTCCAGCCAGGCCCGGTACCCGACTTCGTCAACCTGATAATTAGTCACGTTTACTTTATTGCTGAGATTCCAGGTAGCCCCCATATCTTGGGAAACAAGATAATATACGTCATTATTACCCTGGATGTTTTCCGGGGCGCGGTCAAGATAACAAATAGCAACCTTGCGCGTTAATCTTGAAGCCGTCAGGTTGTGCAATGAGAAAAAGACGGTATCGATTACAAAAGCTTCCCAGGTGCTCTGCAGGGAGGAACCGGCATTACGGAATAGGACCATCGTCTGTTCCAGAGACGTATTGTCGGGAGCTTCGACAGATAGAGCATATATGACGGTATCATTACCGTTAATATGGTATTCAATTTTGGGCCATGAATATTCAGCCGGATTAGGTTCCTGCGCGGCGAATTCCGCCAGGCTGTTGGGGGCGTGGCTGCCCTGACCGAAACCGCAGTATATCCCCGAGGATGCAGTCTGGTCAATATAAACGGCCGTGGAATAATCTGTCCCGTTATTGTCAGCGCTGTGATGACAGGCGATGACAGCACCGCCGTCAGGACGAATATCCATACTGGTAAAACCGGCCCGGCCTTCAGCATCACCGGACGGCGGTGAAACCGGACAACCGATATCAGCTCCCAGCGGCCAGGTACCGGAAATCGGGTCATAAACGTTATAAGTTACATAACGCTTGCCGCCAACAGCAAAAATCTGGGTAAAGGCCATGTGAATCTGAGGATTGGGATTCCGCCAGTCAATCTGTCGGGTCGTGGAAGAGTTACATTGATAATCATACCAGGAATGGCCAATCACCACACCAGGGGTATTACCATCGCCGGAAATGCCCAGTGATTGCTGGGGGATTTCTTTACCCGGGGAAGCGAATTCGTTAGTACCTACCACGTTCGCTTTTTTATCGAATAAAAAGCCATAATGTGACAGTTTCTCGGAACGCAAATCCGTAACCCGCGATTTCGCAGTCGCTGTCAGCACCATCACCGAAACCAGAAATAATGTGACAATCAACAAAGAGATAAGTTTCTTTGTCATTCTTTGCTCCTTTCGAGTCATTCATTCACTAACTTTTCTGTGGATACATTTTACTATTCCTTAGTGGGGGTAAATCAGGAATTAATTTAAAATGCAAAGAATTTGAAAATTACCAAACACCTCCTCTCCATATTTTTTTTAAAAAGTTACCATACTTCAAAAAAAGAATTATGCCATATACTGACGTTTAAGATTTGTCCTTTGTGGAAAGAAATTCCGCCCCTAAATTCAAAAAACTGATTTTTTTTATGAAAAAATACTGATAGGTTATAAGATTAGAAAATAATTTAAGTTACTATTATACAACTACTTATAATATCGGGCAATAAAAAACCGTCCCCGGGTAACCGGGGACGGTAATTTACCGATCAGACAAGAATCACGGGCAGGGTTTGAGGTCGCGATGATCAAGATACAGGTGGGCAATCAGATAGGTGATGTCGGAAATATCGACATCGTTTACCGTCGGACTGCTGCCGCCCGAATTGTCAACATCGGCTTCCGCAATACAGCAAAGTTCGGCACCCTGCAGATACAGGAACGAAATCAAACGGGTAATATCCGAAATATCCGGGTCTTCCGATTCCGAACAATCGGCGTTGCCCGTCATGCCGATACAGCAACCCGTGAACTTCATCTTCAGTTCACCCAGGTTGGCAGTCAACCAGGCCTTACCGGCCAGAATCTCGGCAATCAGGTCATCCTTGGCATCCTTCGCCAGTGACGGCGGTACGGTCGCCATGACCGTCCAGATTAACAGCGTATCGTTCGCACCAAGACTGTAATTATCGAAGAATGTCAGCACAATATGCTGGTCTTCGTTCACTGATGAAGGCTGAGCATTCAGACCGGAGTTGTTGAGCATATTATTGTACAGTTCTGTGGGAACGAAGCCGTTGGCCGGATAGACGTAATCCTCGTTCAGCTCGGCATAACCGCCCCAGATGGGGTCGTCATGGGCAATGACCGGGCTGGCGTTGAATTCGGCCTGAGTGCAATAACCGGCCCGAACCGCACCACCGGCGCGGGTGTTGTTGTTGGTGCACTCCAGCGAGTCGCCGTGCGGCTCGTTGAACTCACTGCCGACCAAGTAAATAAGGTCATTAACCGGGTCGGTACCAGAAAAGTTATAAGAGCCGGAATCGGATGGAATATCCCAGTCATAAGCTTCACCGATAATCAGACCGCTGTGAGCCGCACCATCGTAGGAGAAAATACGCGTCATCGCCACGATGAAGGAAACATCGTCGGTCGGAGCATAATAGGTCTTCTCAACAACAACGGCGGAGTCAACGGTCACAAAGGAACCGGTGTGGAAGCAGTCATAGGCCACACCCGTGGTCTGGGTGTAATGCGTCGGCTTGGTCAGCTTGATGCCGGTCGGCGTTTCATCCGTTACAGGTTTAAAGCCGTTCGGCTCGTTAAGAGCTTCCTTGAAGATAGCCCAGCTGGCCGTGACATTGGATCCGGGACCGGTCAGGATAACCGTTGAACCGTTGCCCAGATAAACCGAGGCGTCGCCCGGGATGGTGTCGGTGGTGCCGTTCTTGTAACTGGACGAGTCGTCGCATTCAAGAGCGGTTTCACGGAAGTCCATATTGACCCAGCCGACATTGCTGTTGCCCATGTTACCGTTGCTGGACAGCACCAGGTCGATGATATTGGTGGAAACGGTATCCCAGGTGATACCAACCACGGTGTCAGCCACGAAGAAATCGATATTAACATAAGCGGTGTCCTTGCCGACCTGGCGGTTCCATTCGAAACCAACCCGGCCGACCAGGTTAACCACCGTCCCCGAAGTGTTGATAATACCACCCTTGTTCAGGGTAACAACCAGGGTGTCGATATTGTTGGGAGCGCCGGAAGGCACCAGCATCGAGGTCTGGTCGATAGCCATCCAGTCGGTGGTCGGCAGGGTGGTCTTCACCATGTAGATCTTGGTGATATTCAGGTCGGCGTTACCGCTGTTTTCCACCCTGATATTATACGGTTTTGCTATCCCATGGTGTGTGTATTCCGGATAATAGATAGTCCGCGGCGAAAGATTAATCTTGGCTTCAATCACCGGGTCAACACAGGGCAAACGGAACCACTTAATCGGGTCGAACCAGTTAGCGGTTTTGGTTCCGCTACCACCGGTCATTTCCGACGGACCGGGAACGATATCATTGACGTACATGACGTCAAGGTAATAATTGCCGGTATAAGGCGGGTTGGCCGACGGGTCAACGGTAAGGGCTTCCGAAGCCGAACTCCAGTCAAGACCGGTGAAAACGGAATTGTCCATACCGTAACGGGACATGGTCGACCAGGTTTCGTTATCGCACTCGTTGCCATTAGTGGTGTCGCAGCCCGGTGTTTTGGTATTGGTCAGGTTACGGGCGGCATCCCACAGGGAACCGTTCAGAGTCGTCGAAACGGACATGTATATTTCGGCATTGGCATTGTTGGCGGAACTGACAAATTCCGGGTCAGCGCAGTCGGTAGAATCGCCATTATCCGGGTCGCCATACTGTGACCAGATAACATAAATACGGCCGTTACATTCCGAAACGGAGAACTTGGCTACGTTCAGAACGTTGACACCACCCACTCCGCAGTTATCGATCGGACTCCACTCGGCATTATGGACCGTGCTGATAATATTAGTATGCTCCGCCCAGTGGAACAGCCGGCAGCTGCGGCCGGTAGCGGCCCCGCCGGTACCGTCATAAATGTTGGCGTTCCAGATAATATGCAGGTGGTCTTGTGAATCATAGAGACAGGAAAGTTCCAGCCAGGCGCGATAGCCAGCCTGGTCTTCCTGATACTGTGTCACGTTGGTTTTATTTGCCGGATTCCAAGTGGCGCCCATGTCATCGGACATCCAGTACCAGACATCGTTGTTGCCTTCATTACCTTCTTCGGCTTCTTCCAGCCAGCAGACAGCAACCTTTTTGGATACCCGCGAGGCCGTTATATCCTGTACGATAAAGAAGACGCTGTCAATCACCTGGTAGGTCCAGGTGCCCTGCAGGTTGGAACCGGCATTGCGGAACAGAACCAGGGTTTCTAAATCAGCATTGTCAACCGATTCGCAGGAGAAAGCGTAAATAACGGTATCGGTACCGTTGACGTGGTATTCAAGTTTCGGCCAGATGTATTGCGGCGGTGGTTCCATGGCGGCCGAAGCCGGTTCATTGGGGGCATGACTGCCGCTACCAAAACCGCAGTACACACCCACGGCCGCGGTCTGGTCGACATAGACGGCCGTATAATAAGGCTGTGTAGTACCGTCATTGGATTCACTATGGTGACAGGCAACCACGGCGCCACCATCATCCCGGACATCAACGTTAACAAAGCCGGCACGACCCTCGGCCGACCCCGAAGGCGGCGACACGGGGCAGCCGACATCAGCCGTCAGCGGCCAGGTCCCGGTGGCCGGGTCATAAATATTATAAGAAGCATAACGGCGGCCACCCGCGGCAAACATCTGCGTATAACCCATATGCACCTGAGGATTCGGGTTGCGCCAGTCGATACCACGACCATAAGATGAGTTCGCCTGCCATTCATACCAGGTATGGGCAATTACTTCCCCGGGAGAATTGCCGTCGCCGGTTACACCCAGAGAACTGCGAAAATCATCTTTGCCAAAGTTGGTTATCGGAGTTTCATTGCCATTTAATGCGACAGCTTTTTTCTGGAACATAAATCCATAATGCGATAATTTCTCGGTACGGGGATCCGTAACCCGCGTTTTCGCATCAGCTGTAATGGCTAATATCGAAACGATAAATAAAGTGAGAATAAACAAAGAGGTAAGTTTCTTCGCCATTCTTTGCTCCTTTCGAGCGTTTAAGTTACCATTTTGTTTCAAAATTGTGGAAATTACCTAAGCCCGGATATAAATTCCAGGGTGGTATTTAGTAAAATACCAATGTTTTTCTTACTGAACGCCACCTCCTTTCCGAGTTTCCAGGATACTCACGACACACCTTTTGAAAAACAGAACACTCCGTTAAACAATCTTTCATTATGATATGATTTTAAAAGCTCCTGTTGTTACCTTCATCACTATATCAATAATTTCTCAATACCTGAGAAAATATTTCATCCACTGGTTAATTCAACCGGAAGGATATTTTTTAATAACGGGGACTAAATGGCGAGTAATTGTTGCTTACCAATGCTAGTCCTTCCATAGCTAGAGTAATATAATATTTAATTCACCTTTTCAAAGTAAAAAAATTAGTTTTCATATTATCAAAAATCTTAAATTAAAAGAGAATCAATATATTCACCTTAACTGCTTGCGATATAAATAGTTACATTGCAATCTCTGCCCCAGGCCAAACCTTTACAGTCGCATTTTATACGGGTTTTTTCTTTTCAGATTAATCCAGATATATTGAAAATTTAACTTTTCAAAGTGCTTGACCGACCAGGCCCTACAAACTATTTTAATTTTTTTAAAACAAACCACATAATTTGCGCTATAGGAATATCAAGAAATCAATATTGGAGGGTTATTTCATGTCGGGATTATCGTCTTTTATATCAGTTTCAAGGTTTCTTATTATCCTTACTTTCGCCGGTGTCATTAATCCCGTAAACCTCCTCGCCCAGGGCGAGAAACCGGTTCGACTGGCCATCATCGGTGACCGCACCGGCGGCCATATTCCGGGCATTTACAGCAGCATTGTTAAAGAAATTCAGCTTTTACACCCGGAACTGGTAATCACGGTCGGTGATATGATTGAGGGATTTGTCGATGATACGGCCGTCATAAACGACCGCTGGCAGGAATACTTCGAAGTGGTCAAGCCGTTGACCATGCCGCTTTATTACACTCCCGGCAACAATGACGTTTACAGCGACCTGTCGGCCGACTGGTACCGCTTGCACGTAGCCGAGCTTTACTACTCTTTTAATCATCAAAACCTTCACTTCATTATAATGGACAACAGCCGGGTGGAAAAAAGCGAAGATATCCCGCCGGAACAAATCGAATGGCTGACCGAGGACCTGTCCGCTCATAGTGACGCCGCCTTTACCTTTGTCTTCATGCACAAACCGTTCTGGTATGAAACCACCGCAGAAAACAAACCCGATACTCTGCACCGGCTGTTTGTCAAATACGGAGTCGATGCCGTTTTTTGCGGCCATTATCACGAATATTTCACCGGGATATTTGACGGTATCAGGTATACGACGGTGGGTAGTTCCGGCGGTTCGACTAATCCGGCTCCCAATGGTCTGGAATACCATTACCTCTGGGTAACCATTGACCGTCAGGGTATTCATCCGGCTGTAATAAACAAAGGGTCGGTAATGCCACCCGATATTATCACAGCAACCGAGTTAAAGACATATAAGCCCCTGCAACGAACCGGACTGGTTTTCCCGGAACCCTTACCGGTTGAAAACGATTTGACCGTAAATACAACCTCCGGTAAAATCATATTAAAAAACAGCTCCTCTCCCTTCCCGCTTGAAGACACCCTGCGCTGGGATGTGCCTGACAACTGGATAGTAACACCGGAAGTGATGCCGATTCAGGTTCCGGCGAGAACGGACCGGGAAATAACTTTCACCGCATCCGTCTCCGGTCCGCTCTATCCGGTTCCGGAAATAGCCGTCAATTTTACCTACGGCAAGAATAAAAAAGTAAAAGTAAGCGTCCCCATAAGTGTGGCGCGAACAGCCGAATGTTTCCCGGTCGAGGGGAAAGTGGTTATCGATGGCCGGCTCGATGAAAGCTGCTGGCGGCAACCGGTCACCGAACTATTTTCTGAAGAAGGTCCGCTCAGGATGACTGAGCCCGCAGCTTTTTATTTCGCATATGACAGCGATAACCTTTACCTGGCAGCCAGGTGCCATGAAACCAGAATGGATTCCCTGAAAGCGGTCGTTACCGAACGCGACGGGGCGCTTCACCAGGAAGACTGCATCGGGTATTTCATCGAACCCCATGCCGGCAGTGACACAGTCTTCCAGATTTATTTCAATACTCTCGGCACCATCTATGATTACAAAATATGGAAAAACACCGACGGTTCAACGGACTACGCCAACTGGAACGGCGAGTATGAAACTAAAACCGCTATAAACAGGGACAACTGGTCGATGGAAATTCGCCTTCCGGTTAAACAGCTGGGTCTGGCAGGAATCGCACCGGGCCAGAAATGGGAGATAAATTTCCGTCGCAAGCAACCCCGGCTGGCGGCGGCGGCGGACTGGCAGTTACCCATCGGTTACCCTGCCTACCGCGGCGGCTGGCTAATAATGAAATAAAAGATACTTTTTTTTCAGACAGCGGATATGTTAAAATAATCTTCAGTCGACCTGTCAGAATCATTAAACTCGTCAGGAGCATTTAATTGGATACTTACGTCACAAAGGAAAATCTTTCGGCCAGGACTTCGGCATGGCTTGATAAAATCGCCCCGTTCAATACGCATATTCTAAAGCTGAATGTCAGCAAGGCGGCGTTGCTCATAATCGATATGCAGACATTCTTCCTCGACCCCGAATCGCCGACTTTCACCTGCGGCGGCCCGGCGGTCCTCCCCCGCATCAAAGAGCTTCTCGCGGCTTTCCGAAAAGCCGGGCAGCCGGTAATTTTCACCCGCCATGTGCACCATCCCGACGGTCTTGACGCCGGGATCATGAAATGGTGGTGGGAGGGGATGTGTATCGAGGGCACGCCGGAAAGCGAGGTACATCCGGAACTGAGGCCGCGCCACAACGAGAAAGTTATCTTAAAACACCGCTACTCCGCCTTTTACAACACCGACCTTGAAACCATTCTCCGCTGCCGGTCAATCGAGGACCTGGTTATAGCAGGAATAATGACCAATATGTGCTGTGAATCAACCGCCCGCGACGCCTATTACCGGGACTACCGGGTATTTTTTACCGCCGACGGTACCGGCAGTATTAACGAAGAAATGCACCTGGCCAGCCTGCTCAACCTGGCTTTCGGTTTTGCCTATGTCACGACAACGGCTGATATTATCGCCCAGGTTATCCGAAGCCCGGAAAATAATTAATAAGGCCGGAGGAAAAAGTCCGTCATGTTCGATTATTACGCCGACAAGCTATCCGCTGAAAAACTGAAACAGGTTTATCAATGTGCGACAGCGAGGATTAACCAGTATCTTCAGGCAGAAATAAATTTCGTCCTTGAGCACGTTTCAGCCGACAGGGAGGTTCTCGAACTGGGTTGCGGGTACGGCCGGATTCTGGCCCCCCTGGCAAAGAAAGCCGGAATTACAGTGGGCATAGATACTTCTTTGGCGAGCCTGCAAATGGCCGCCCGGGAATTGAATAACCTTAAAAATATTTATCTGGTTCGGGGCAATGCCGCTTCCTTGCCTTTTAAAAAACAGAGTTTCGATACCGTGGTCTGTATACAGAACGGCCTTTCGGCTTTTCATGTTGACCCGCTTCTTATGGTATCTGAATCCTTGCGGGTTACGCGGAAGGCCGGAATGGTGTTTTTGTCCAGTTATGCCGATAAATTTTGGGACGACCGTATAGAGTGGTTTGAGATTCAATCAGAGCTCGGATTACTGGGGAAAATCGACCCGGAAAAAACTTCCAACGGTAATATTGTCTGTGAGGATGGTTTTACGGCGACCACCTATAACGAAGAGAAATTCGAGCGGCTGATGTCTGATTTCAAGTATCCTTTTAAAATTATAGAAGTTGACGGCTCCAGTCTTTTCTGCAAAATAACGGTATCTTAGAAAGTTTTTTAAGCGTTATGTTAACAAGATAAATATCGTGTTTTTTTATTAAATCCTTTGACAAGCTTACCCGTATTTATTATCATGGAAAAGAGATTAAACGAATCTCGACAGGTCAGCGACCTTCGGCTCTGCGTACATAAATTTGGCCGGTGTGCGTCGGGCTGTTTTTACTAAAGTATGTAACGGCAATTATTTTAAGTGAGTTTTATTCTCGGTAATAATCATTTCAATTTCCAGAAATAACCCTCGTTCAATACTGTTTTCAGGGAAGAGGTCAAGGATACGGGAAATATTCTGCCTTTAAAAGATGAAGACGATATTGAACAGCTCAAACAACTTTTTTTTGGAGGTTCGGTACATGCAAGGCAGCAAACTCTATGTAGGCAATCTTAACTATGCTGTCACCAATGAGGAACTGGTAGAACTGTTCAGCAAATATGGTGAGGTTAAGGAAGTCAACATCATCGAAGGGAAAGGTTTCGGATTCGTGGAGATGTCCAGCGGCGAGCAGGCCGAGAAAGCCAAAGAAGCTTTAAATGGTACGGATTTCAACGGTCGGACGATGAAAGTTGATGAAGCCCGTCCTCGCCGCAACCGCGAAAAAAGAGGTAGTTACAGAAATCCCAACTAATCTGGAAAATTAACCTTAATATCTATACTAGTACAGGGGGGCTCTACCCCCCTTTGCATTTATACTGTTTCGGCATCCTGGTTTATTTTCCGGAAGTCACCTACAACAGCCTGAAGTGTCCGACGCTGTACCGTTTATCCCCCCCGTAAGGGACAATTAAAACGTTATCATAACCTTCCCTTACCGCTACCGGAGGAACCTCGATTTTATCCACCCGCAGACCGCCTTCTTTGATAATTCTCGGTGAAATATTCCACCGGGCTATGAGGGTTGTGTCCCGGCGAAAATAAAGAGTGTAGTCATCGTTGTTATCGACGCTGATTTCAAAAGCCCGATTATGTTTTTTTATGTTGAAAGTGACCTGCAGGCCGTCATCGGTTAAAAGGAAACAGCCCGTGGAGTCGTACCTGTAACCCTGCTTTTTCGGTTTATTGATATCATTATAAGTCACTTTCCACGGTTTCGGGTAGTAACGTGCCTTATAAATATCCGGGCCGAGCCGGCGGGTAACTTCGATAAAATTATACGGATGCGCCCAGGTAGTATAGAAACTCCGGTCGGGCAGCAAATCGTAATCGGTTTTGAAATATTCATTAAAAATAACCCGAAAAGTATTCACCGGGGAGATATGCTCATAAAAAGCCGGAGAACCGGCGCCTGGCAAATAAACGGCGTTAAGGATGGAAAAACGTTCTTTGACATTCGTCCCCTCTACCCCCAGCCAGCTCAAACCGGAGCCGGGACCATGGTCAGCCTGGATAATTATTATGGGCGGATTATCCTTATTCTTATCCAGTATATGCTCTATCGTTTTTTGTAAACGACCCGTTATATAGGCAATCTGTCCCTTATAATCGTTCAGGTACTCGGCTACGGTTCCTCCCCGGTCCATAAAATGCGAGCCGTCACCGGGGTAAAACGAGCGGTCAGGTTCGATTTCATTTCCTTCGGCATCAAACACGAACGGCGGGTGCGGACACAGTATATGGGCAAAGACAAACCGGGGTGAGGCCAGTTCATAAATGTCCGGCAGCTTGTTCAGGATATATTTCAGGCGCTTCCGATGCAGGGCATACAGCGATTTTTCATTATATATAATCAACGGCAAAGGGGTGGTGGCCATCAGCGTGTTTTGAAATTCATTAACCGTCCAGGACGGCGCCAGGTAGAGGTCGGCTTTTTCGAACTCGGTCATGCTGGAACCCGAGGCAAAGGCGGCGATACCATAACCTCTTTCCCGGAGAAACCGGTACACCTCGTTATCCAGTAATTTTTCGTCAAGTGGCAGGCGGTCTTTCAAACGGCGGTCAAAATCTCCCAGGTCATCGATATAATTCATATTCAAAGTAGCCGTGAGCGACAACAGGGTCTGGCAGTAATTAACATGACAACTGTCGGCAACATAAAATCCCCGACTTTTCAAAAAAGCGATAAAGGAACTGTTGTCATAAGCATAAATCTCTTTCAGAATATCCGCACGGCCGTAACCGTCCATGATTATAAAATATATATCAGGCAGTTTCTCCGGAAGATTCATCCGGGCGGTGGTAACGATTCTCTTTTCCGGGACAGGTATATTCTCTCTTGTTAATAAAACATAACCGCCGTGGCCAACCTGGATAACCACCAGGAACAGCCCGATATAATTGAGTCCCCGGGTCAAAAATGAAAAGTCTCTTTTTGATTTTAATAAATACTTGAAACCGTAATAAATAATAATAATCCAGACAACCAGGACCAGACCATTACGGCCAATTTCGGTTTCGCCATAGAGGAGCCTGAAATCCGGCAAAATAGCGGTAATATGACCATACGAAAAAAACAGCATGACTATCAGGGTTGTCATCAGGGCGCCTTTCATTCTGTCACGCAGAACCAGGCTGAGAATAACAAAGCCTGTCAGGATTACTGCCACCACGATTATAAACGGTCCCACAGAATCTTTAAGGCGCATCTCATAGGCGTTCTGGGCATACAGGAAAAGAACCGGGAAAATACCTAATAAGACCGGATGCCAAATAAAGGTTTTGCTTTTCTTATCCGCATTCATGATTCAAATATCCTTCGTATCCATAATCTTTGCCGGTATATATTCTAACACCTTAAATCAATCCAGAAAACGAAAGTGTCCGAAACTGTATGCCCTGTCGCCGCGGACGGGTTTCAGAGCGACCCGGTCATAACCTCTGGTCAGAGCCTTTTCAGGGACCAACACCGTATCGACCGCCAGGCCCCCCCGCTGCGACCATGAAGGGGGCTTATCCAGGCTCGCCACCAGGCTGGTATCATCATAGAATATGATCTGATAAACATCGTTGTTGTCCAGACTGACTTCAAACAACCGGTGATATTGCCGACGGTCGAAAGTAATAACAATGCCTCCCGGCGATAATAACCGGCAGGCATTATGATTAAACGAGGTTCCGGGGGGAACGGGCTTTCTTACCTGCTCATAAGTAACGTGATAAAGCGGGCGACTGAGATATGCTTTTAGGTGATGATTATAAAAGCCCAGATTCATTTTCATGGTTTCCCACAACCTCTTCGAACTGAACAGAGGTCCCCGAACGATAAAGCGCAAGACCTCGTAATAGCGAGCCAGGTCTTTATCATGAAGTTGGTTCTCGCCGGATAACAACGTAGCTTCGTAACCTTCAGGTACGACTCTTCGGAAATGCCCGATTCGCCAGCCTTTGAAAGCCGTAATCGGCAAACGGGCCAAAAGCGGGTCGGTCAGGGCATGACAGTCAAGAATATGAACCTCGGGACCGGCAGAGAAGCCGAATTGCCCAATACCGCAGCGCGTCACAAGCTTTTCACCCTTTTGGGCGGCCTCTCTTCCCTGTTTAGCCCATTCGGTGTCGGGAAGGGAGTCGGAGAACCGAACGTTCAGAAGGCTGTTGCTCTGAAAGTAAGCCGCCCGTTCATCGGAGATACCCCGATACCAGTCCTTTATTTCCGGACCGGTGCCGTAGCCGGCCCCGCTCCAGAGCGGTGAGCGAGGCCAGAAAAGACCCCCCAGGATTAGTATTCCGACCATAACCCAGCGAATCCGGTGAGAACGGTCAAGCTGGTACTGTAATAAAATGAGTAAACTCAAAATAAACGGGGCGCTGAAAAAACGTCCGGTCATGAAACACCCGCCGATTTTTACCACATACAACAAGTAAAGAACCATACCCAGCATCAGATAAAAAGAGCGGTTGCCCCGGTAACGAAGATTAAAAATAACAGCCATGACTATGGCAAGGAAAGAAACCGGGCTTCTCAAAAAAAAGTGGTTAAGATATCGGGCTCCCTGGGATAACAAGCTCCAATGGTCAAGGCCGGTACTTAATTTGGCAAAGGCCGTATTGGGAAAGGGGAAACCATAATAAAATAATGAAAAACATTCCCATAAAATCAGGGGGGACAAACCGTACATTATTGTTTTAAAATTTTCCAGCTTTCCCGGTATTTTGAAAAAGTAATAAACCAGCAGGGGTAAAAATAAGACAATCGTATCAAAACGGTTTAAAGCCGCCAGCGAAGTAACGAGGGTCAGCCGAAACAAAGTCCTGCGGTCAATCGCACCTTTAACATAAAAATAGAAAAAAACAATAATAAGAAGATGGTTCAGGGGATTTTCCAGACCTGAACTGGAATAATCGATAAACGTCTTGGAGACCAGCATAAGTCCCAGTCCGAGCATAGCCGCGCGATAATCCCGGGCGATTTTAAAGGCGAAAATACCTGCCGCCACTACAGTTACAGCCATGGAAACAAAAAGGCTGGTCAAAAATATTTCCCGGGTGAAAAAGTAGATCCCCGATAACAAAAACAGCCAGAGGGGATGCGTATAAACCTGGACTCTTTCGCCGGGATTCCAGGTCAGGCCGTAACCGTTGATGAAATTATCGACCACGCGGAAGGTTATGAAGGCGTCGTCGCCCAGCCAGGCGTTGCGATACAAAACCACCACCAATAGTACCAGTAATAAAATGACACTGGTCTTACCAAGAAATTGTTTTTTCCGTTTCACCATCAATTCAAACGCATTATGAATTTTTTTGGTATTGAATTTATTTTACTGTCCCGCTGTCGCCCAGCCGGGCATAATATTAAGATTTATATCAAATACGGCGGTTCCAATCAAGTAAATATATATAGTAATCAGCACGGCCCCGATCAGGTTGAGTAAAATCCCGCTTCTAATCATGTCCTGCATTTTGACCTGGCCGGTTCCGAAAATAATGGCGTTGGGTGGCGTGGCTACCGGCAACATGAAGGCACATGAAGCCGATAAAGTCGCCGGTATCATTAAAAGCAGCGGGTTGATATTGATAGCCACCGCCAGCGAAGCCAGAATCGGCAAAACCATCTGGGTGGTGGCGGTATTGGATGTCAGCTCGGTCATAAAAGTCAACATCAGACAGACAGACAGAACAATTAAAACCGGCGGCAGTGAACTCAACCCGGCCAATTGCTCGCCAATCCAGACCGACAAACCGGATTGTTCAAAGCCGGCGGCCAGGGCAAAACCGCCGCCGAAAAGAATTACTATCCCCCAATGCAATTGGTTGGCTGTTTCCCAGTTCATCAATCTCTCCGAGCGCTCGGTTCGCGAGGGGATTATAAACAGCATTAAGGCGATAACAATCGCCACGGTACCATCGTCGATGAAAGCCGCATCCGGAAATACCACCGTCCAGCCGGGAATTATCAGGTTGCCAAGATTGATATTACTTCGAAAAAGCCATAACAGGGCCATGGCGGAAAACAATACCAGAACCATCTTCTCTTCGTAGCTGCAGCCTTTCAACCGGGCATATTCAATTTCAAAGATTTCCCGGTCCGCCTTAAAAGTTACTTTCCGGGGAGCAAACAGTAATATCAGAAGCAGCCAGCCTACACCCAGAAATATAATGGCGAAGGGCAAAGCAAAAATAAACCAGTCGGCAAAAGTAATTTCCGGAGCGCCGGGAAAATATATCTGGAAAATCCGCAAAAAAGCCAGGTTGGGGGGTGTACCGATTAAGGTAGCCAGACCACCTATGGAAGCCGCATAGGCGATACCTATCAACAACGCTACCGAAAAACGGTTCACTATTTTATGGTTGAAATTATCCTTCAGCTTGGTAATAACCGCCATGGCAATGGGAATCATCATCATCGCGGCGGCGGTATTGGAAATCCACATCGACAACAATGCTGTAGCCACCATAAAACCAAGCAGGATTTTTTTGGGACTGACCCCTATAAATAAAATTATTCTTAAAGCGATACGTCGATGAAGATTCCAGCGTTGCATGGCCAGAGCCATGATAAAGCCGCCGATAAAAAGAAAAATAACATTATTAAAATACATACCGGCGACATCTTTACCGTTCATGATGCCCAGAAGAGGGAAAAGAGCCACCGGTAAAAGAGCCGTAGCCGGAATAGGAATTGCCTCGGAAATCCACCAGACCGACATGATAACCGCCACCGCCGCCGTACGTGTTACGAGAGGATTACCGGGACTCAGGTCGGTAAAGAATAATATAATCATGCCCAGTAGAGAGCCGACAATCAGACCGATCGTTTGTCTTTTTAACAAGTATTTCACGAAAGAAAATTATGACATAGACAAAATTCGCTATTTTGTTCATGATTAAACAATCAAAAACCAATCACAAGTTTTAACTATATTTAGACTTAGATAAAAAAACTTACCCTTCAAGAAACCTTATAAAGAATATTAATGTTATCCTTTATAAAAATTATTCTATTTTTTTTATTCGTCCCTTTTATGTTGACATCGGGGATACTTTTTATTATACTTAAATTGTGAAAAGGCAATTAGTTACGAACCTCTAAGGACTGGTTGACAACTTTTATCCGCCAATATCACAGTTATGATATTCAAGCGGATATTTTTTTGAAAACTGATAGATTAAAGTAAGTTACGGTCTTAGAAAAAAATTGTACTCATCATGTTCATATTGTCGATAAGACAGATATGACTTCATTAGAATAAAAGGATTTTATGAAAGCCAGGCTCCTGTGGGAAATAATTATCGGTTTTTTCCTTATAACTACCGGTCTTTCGGCTCAAATAAGTATTTCCGGTCAGCCGGTCAGTTTTTCCCGGTCAACAAAAGCCACGGTTCAAGAAGTGGCCATGACCGGGGTCGACCGCCGGGCATTACTGGCGGAAGACGCCCTCGAACCGAAGGAGATGCCTTTTCGTTTCGGTTATGCTTTTGATGTCGCTTATAATCTGCATAATTCCGGGACCTGGGAACAACTTGACGACGGCAGTCGCCTTTGGCGCCTGCGCATAGCCTGCCCCGGAGCCTTCTCCATAAATATAATCTATGACCGTTTCAGGCTACCCGACGGCGCCAAGTTTTACGTTTATAACGAAAACCAAACCCATATTCTGGGAGCTTTTACTTCTCAAAACAATAAGGACCACGGTCAGTTTGCCACGGCTCCGGTTAAAGGTGAAGTTTGTATTCTTGAATACGAAGAACCGCCGGACGCGGCATTCCCCGGTGAAATAAGCTTGAAAAATATTGTCCATGCTTATAAAAACCTGTTCGATTTCGACGTTGTCAAGGACGCCGTAACCTTCGGTGAATCGGGCGCCTGCAACAACAATGTCAACTGTCCCGTAGGGCTGCCCTGGCAGAACGAGAAACGGTCAATAGCCATGATTCTCACTCAGAGCGGTCAACGTATCTGTTCCGGCGCCCTTATCAACAACGCCCGCCAGGACCTGATACCTTATTTTTTGACCGCGAACCACTGTCTGGGCGGTGAGGAAACCTGGATTTTTATGTTTAACTATGAAAGCCCGTCGTGTACCAATATCGATGGTCCTACATATATGACCACTTCCGGTTCAACCTTACGGGCCAATAACAGTTACTCCGATTTTGCCCTGCTGGAACTGGACGAAACCCCACCCGATTCCTTTAACGTGTTTTATGCCGGCTGGTCGATAGAAAACACGGCCACCGACAGTTCCGTCTGTATCCATCACCCCTCGGGAGACATCAAGAAAATTACTTTTGATTTTGATTCCCTGACAAGTGCCAATTATGCCGGCGCTCCCGGTTCCGGTGACAGTCACTGGCGAATCGGGCAGTGGGAAGATGGTACGACCGAGGGCGGTTCTTCCGGGGCGCCACTTTTTGATAAAAACCATCGTATTATCGGTCAACTTCACGGCGGCTATGCTTCCTGCGAAAATATCGCCCCGGACTGGTTTGGTAAATTTGCCGTCTCCTGGAATTACGGCAGTTCCTCATCGAGCCGTTTATATGACTGGCTGGACCCCGACAATACCGGCATTGTGAAACTTAACGGCCGTTTCCCCTCCGGTTTACTTATCATGGTTAATCCGCTGGAAGATACCAAGGACAGTCTTGACGATTATGAAGTCACCTGTGAGATTATCTCCCAATCCGCCCTGGTTTTTGATTCCCTTTTACTGCACTATCAAATCGACGGCAACTGGTCGTTCGATATCCTTGAGATGGACGGTGATTCGACTCATTTCCATGCCCTTATTCCCGCGCAACCGCCGGGCACTGTTATCTTTTATTATGTCTACGCCCGCAATATCGAAGATGAATTTGATTCCAGCAATACCTATTACTTCAGAGTCATCGATTATGATGTAACCTTGGAACCGGTTTCCGCCAGTCAAAGCAGTTACGGTTACGATACCCTCCGATACCCGATGTCCGTCATTAATACCGGCGTTTACAGTGATAATTACCAGTTACTTTTCTCCGGTAACGACTGGCCAACTTCCCTTTGGGATGAGACCGGAACATACGAGATTTCATCTTCCGGGGTTATTCCCATAAACGACACCTTCACCTTTCTCGTCAGCGTCGAAATCCCCGGCGACGAACTGATGAACATGACTGATTCGGTACTGATCGAAGCCATCTCGTACGGCGACGACAGTATCAAGGCGACCTCGCTGCTGTTTTCCTTCTCCTCGGGCACCCCGGAGCGTTTCCCCTGGTTCGAACCATTCCTGGCTGATACTCTGAATACCGAAAGCTGGTCGTACAACAGGGGCTCGGATATCTCGTTGTTGGGATTGAATCCGCCGTCATCACCCCGTTCTTTGCATCTGGACGGCGGCAACGATACGGTCATAACTACCCCGATTAATTTATCCGGTCAGAGTACAGCCCTTTTATCCTATTTTTACCAGCGTTGCGGCGGTGGAGAACCGCCGGATGCCGGCGATGATCTAACAGTGCAGTACTTTAACGACTACAACGAGTGGGTCAATATCAGGATCCATCTCGGCTCAGGACCGGTAATGTATCATTTTGAAGAAGTCAATTTCGGGTTGCCTTCGGAAGCCATGCATGACAACTTCCGCCTGCGTATTTTCTCCAAAGGAACCTATGCCGGTTTTGACGACTGGTTCGTGGACAATATCCGTGTCGACTACCCTCCTGAAATAGATGTCACGCCGTATCAGTTATCGGTTTCTCTTGACTTATGGGATTCCACCTCGGAAGAACTTATAATTACCAATAACGGCCTGGGGGGGTTAAGTTACGATATTCAACTTTTACCTTCGGAATCATTTAAAACCGGCATTTTCGCGGCTTTAACCGATACTGAAAAGATGGAACCTGCCCGTAGAAAATACCCTGACGGTTTCCATGAGTATGAAGACATAAAAGGTTTCGACGACCCCCGGGTCGGCTTTACGGTCGAAAAGGATGCCGGCGGTCCCGATGGTTACGGCTATACCTGGTGGGACTCGGATGACCCGCGCGGCCCGGTTTTCAACTGGCTTGATGTTTCGTCAACCGGGATTGATGTGGTAAATAGTCTCGGCGATGATGTCTCGGCCGGCCCGTTTGAAATCGGTTTCGAATTCCCCTACTACGGCAGTACCTATACCAAGCTTTATATCGGCTCCAACGGCATTATAGGTTTCACCGCCCAGGATATGGCCTCCCGCTTCAAAACCTCAATCCCCGCGACCAGTACCCCGAACACCATCCTGGCCTGGCTGTGGGATGACCTTGACCCCACCAACGGTATTAATCACAACGCCCACGTATATTACGATACTACCGGTGAGCGGTGTGTCATCCAGTTTGTCGATTACCCTGAATTCGGTGCCGAACTGGGCGACGTCGTCAATGCTGAAGTAATTTTGTATCCGGATGGTACGATTCTTTTTCAGTATCTGGATATCGCTCCCGGATTTGACATCAGATCCTGTGCTGTCGGAATTGAAAACCAGAACGGCACCGACGGGCTGGAAGTTGCCTACCTGACCTCTTATCTGCACAATCAACTGGCGATTATCTTTTACCGTCCCTACCAGTGGCTGAAACTTGACCACCAGGCCAATTCCCTGAATCCCGGCGAAGCTGACACGATTATCTGCACCTTTACCAGCGACCTTCTCGACCCCGGAATCTATGAGGTCAACCTGACTATTTACAGCAACGACCCCGATGTCTGGCGTAACCCCTGGACGGTTCCGATAACGCTGACGGTTTCGGGGAATCTGCCTTTCGTCTGCGGTGATGTCAACAACAGCGGCGGTGACCCTGATATCTCCGACATTACCTACCTGATTGCCTACCTTTATCTCTCCGGCCCGCCGCCACCGATTCCGGCGGCCGCGGATGTCAACAGCTCAGGTGGTGACCCGGATATCTCCGATATTACCGCAATTATAGCGTTTTTATACCTGAACGGCCCGGATTTGAATTGTACTTATTATTAAAACATAAAATTAAGTGAGCCCATGAAATCGATATTTTGCTTCTCTTTGCTGCTTTCTGCAGCGGCTGTGATATCCCCGAAAGCCGGGGAACTGTATTTCGAATTCAATATTCAGTCCCGTGAAGAACTGGTACAATTGACGAAAATGATCTCCATTGACGATGTTGACGGGCTTCGAGTCCGGGCTTACGCCGGCGACTCCGAGTTTGTCGAATTTCAAAAACTCAATTATACCTGTAGAATACTTCCCCATCCCGGTACTCTTCTTTCTTCCCCTCGTATGGCGGCTACCGCTCAGGCTGTGGCAACCTGGGACAGTTATCCCACTTACGACGCTTACGTGGCAATGATGTACGCTTTCGCCGATAATTACCCCGAAATATGCGCGATTGAAAATGCCGGTTATTCGGTACAGGGGCGGGAAATACTGTTTGTCAGGATTTCCGACAATGTCACTGAGGAAGAGGATGAACCGGAAGTCATGTATACCAGCACCATGCACGGTGATGAAACCACCGGCTACATACTCATGCTGCGGTTAATAGATTCTCTTTTAACCGGCTACGGCGTTGACACCCGTATCACCAATATGGTCAACGAACTGGAAATCTGGATTAATCCGCTGGCCAATCCCGACGGTACATATCGTAGCGGTAACAACACGGTTGTGGGCGCCATCCGGGGTAACGCCAATTACGTGGACCTCAACCGCAATTTCCCCGACCCCGATGAAGGCCAGCACCCTGACGGTAAAGCCTGGCAACCTGAAACAATCGCCATGATGACTTTGGCCGGGGCACACCGGTTTATCATTTCAGCCAACTTCCACGGCGGAGCCGA
>JAQUSF010000057.1 GCA_028715215.1 Candidatus Zixiibacteriota bacterium | reverse complement strand
CTGTTGACCGGTGATATAATTGAAACCATAAAAGCCTGGAAAAGGCAGGCCGGCTTGCATCGCTGGGCTAATATCGAGTACGATGAGGGATTAACTCGGTAATTGCTATACCTCTAAGTTGCCTGAAGGAGAAAATCGGCCTTTTATTTTTGAAAAGTAAAAAAAGTGACTTCTTTTTTAAGAAAAATATCGAGCTCTACGAAGAACTGGTGCGAGATTTGAGTTTCGCACTGATTACCCATCAAACCCAGCAAAACCTGCAGGAACGTGTCAAAGAATTATCCTGTCTATACAGCATCGCTCATCTGGCTACTCTGCCCAACCTCGTCCTTGAGGATGTATTACAGAAAATTACCGAACTGCTACCCCGCGCCTGGCAGTATCCCCGGGTGGCGGCCGCTCGAATATTTTATGACGGTGTTGACTATAAAACCACGGATTTTACTGCCTCCCCGGATAAACAGAGCGCGGCTATCGTAATCGACAATAAAAAGAAAGGGGAAGTAGAGGTAGTCTATACCCAGAAAATGCCGCTTCAGGATGAGGGTCCCTTCCTGGCCGCGGAACGTCACCTGATCGATGCCATCGCCAGCGAAATTGCCCTGATAATCACACAAAAGCAGGTAGAGGAAGAGCATAAAAGACTGCATGCGCAGTTGATGCAGGCCGACCGTCTGGGAACGCTCGGGCAGGTCGCCGCCGGGGTGGCTCATGAGCTCAACGAGCCCTTGGGCAATATCCTCGGTTTTGCACAACTGGCGATGAAGGCTCCCGAAATGCCTCATCAGACGGTAAAAGACCTGGAGAAAATTGTGACCGCAGCGTTGCATTCCCGGGAGGTAATTCGCAAACTGCTCTTTTTTGCCCGTCAGGTGCCCTCGAAAAATGAACCCGTTAAACTCAATGAAATCGCCGCCAACGGTCTTTTTTTCCTGGAATCGCGATGTGCAAAAGCCGGCATTGAGATGGTCCGCTACCTGGCGGCTAATCTCCCGCCTTTTCAGGGCGATGCTTCGCAGATTCATCAGGTGCTGGTCAACCTGGTGGTCAATGCCATTCAGGCTATGCCCGACGGTGGAACCCTGACTATCCGCACCCACGCCGATGATAAGTGGGTTTATCTGACCGTTCAGGATACCGGGGATGGGATCGATGAAAAAATTATAAAAAAAATATTTTTGCCTTTTTTCACCACCAAGGATATCAACAATGGCACCGGTCTTGGCCTGGCGGTGGTGGATGATATCGTTACTGCGCATCGCGGGAAGATTACCGTTGAAAGTAAAAAAGGTGAGGGTACGGTGTTTGTGATAAGTTTTCCGCATAAGGGAAATCAGGAAGAGACTAAGGAAGGATAAGTTTTATGCCGGTCAGCCGTGACGAGCGGATAATGGTTGTCGATGATGCTCCTGATACTCTGGAAGTTGTCCAGCGAAACCTCGTCTCTGCCGGATACAAGGTTTTTACCGCTCCCGGGGTAGCGGAAGCTCTGCGCCTGCTGGAAAAAATAACGGTTGATCTGGTCATTACTGATTTCAAAATGCCCGGCATCAGCGGTCTTGACCTGGTCCGGCATATCCGGGAGAATCTGCCCAGCACGGAAGTAATCATGATTACCGGCTATGCCAGTGTGACCGGAGCGGTGGAAGCAGTTAAATCCGGAGCTGAGGAATATCTGGCTAAACCCTTCACTGAAACGGAGCTGATAAATGCCGTAAAAATGGCGCTCGATAAAATCCGCATGCGCCAGGCTGCTTTTAACAACGGGCAGATTTCATCCGCCGAACGCTATGGTTTGCTCGGTGATTCTCAGGTTATGAAACGGGTGTTAAGCACAATTTTAAAAGCCGCCAGCGCTCCGGCTACTGTTCTTATCACCGGCGAGAGCGGTACCGGCAAAGAACTGGTTGCAAGGGCAATACATTACAACAGCCCCCGGGCATCGGCTCCGTTCATTCCCATCAACTGCGGCGCGATTCCCCCGGAGCTCTTTGAAAGTGAGTTGTTCGGTCATGTTAAGGGGGCTTTTACAGGGGCGACCGTGTCACGAGCCGGCTTTTTTCAGACAGCCGACGGCGGTACAATCTTTCTCGATGAAATCAGCGAAATCAGTCAACCTCTTCAAGTAAAACTTCTTCGGGTACTGCAGGATAAAGAAATCTGTATGGTCGGCGCTTCCCGGCCTCATAAAGTAGATGTTCGCATTGTCGCCGCAACGAATAAAGACCTGGAAGAATTGGTTAAAAAGGGGACATTTAGGGAAGAATTGTATTTTCGGTTAAGTGTTATAACCATAAATCTCCCTCCCCTGCGGGAGCGTCATGACGATAAGTTCATACTAATCAATCACTTCCTGAAGAAATATGCTGATGAAATGGGGTATAATACCCCGGTGGTTTCAGATAAAACTCTGGAAGTACTATATAACTATGACTGGCCGGGGAATGTCCGCGAAATGGAAAACCTTATTCAGCGGCTGATTGTTATGTCGGAAGGCGGCAAAATCGATATCACTGATTTACCTTCCAATATGAGATTCTCACCTAAAAAAACCACCGGTTTCAGACGTTCTCTGGCTGAAGTCGAAGCCGAATATATCTGCAATGTCCTCGACAGCGTCAACGGTAATAAAACACATGCGGCGGAAATACTGAAAATAGACCGCAAAACCCTCAGAGAAAAACTTAAAAGCATGGGAAAGAAATGATGATTTAATTAAAAATGGTTGCGATAAAATATGGGGGAAAACTACCCAACGATACAATATTCCCCACTTTTTTGCTGGTATTTTTTATTAATTGATAGCTGAATTCTAATCTTTCTTTTTTCTTTTTTTTCACAATTCCTTTTCACACTTAAACTTAGTTATTTTTTTCACATTATTGAAATGTGATTTTTTTAACCTGTAATAAGGACAATCAGTTGGCACAGTTGTTGCCATATTTATATCGGATTTATAATCGGTCAGGGTCAAGTGCAGATACATTTTTTTAAAGGTATTACTCATTTTCCCGGTGCGGAGAATAGAACCACCGGAAGGAAAGTTTATCCCGTTTTAGTAAGGTTAGAATAGGCAATTTTATAAACAAAATTTTGAGGAGAAGTTTTGCTAAACCAGGGAGGTATAGCCAGAGTGACCTTGTGTCCCAGCTGTATGAATTTTATTACCTGTGTGGACCGGGCAATAAGGGGTTATGATGCGTTGTTTTGTGAAACTTTTGAAGAATCCCGCCATGGTGAGATGAGGCCGACAACCGGTCGGGACGAAAGTGAACGGAGCCGGATGTCGGTTATTCCGAAAGAAAAAAAATTAACACGGGAATTGAAGGGTTTATGTCAGAATTGTGTGCGGCGGGATATTTGCGCACTGCCGCGCCCCCGTACCGGGGTTTGGCACTGTGAGGAATTTGAAGAATTACCATAAACAATTTTAACCATAATAGAAATAGAAGGGAGAAAATGGTTTCAGAAGAAGTTTCGAAACTCCTCGAAAGACATGAGGGTAAACAGGGTGAGTTGATCTCTATCCTGGAAGAAATTCAGGCCAAGTACAGTTATCTTCCTCAGGAATATTTGCGGGAAGTGGCGGTTCAAACGGGTCGCTCGTTAACGGACGTTTACGGGGTGGCTACTTTTTATAAAGCTTTTTCGCTTCAGCCCAGGGGAAAACATCTGGTTTCGGTATGTCTGGGGACAGCCTGTCATGTGCGTGGCGGTCCGGCGATAGCCGAGGAAATGGAAAAGCAACTGGGTATTAAAGCCGGTCAGACCACCCCGGATAAGGAATTTACCCTTGAGACCGTCAACTGCCTGGGGGCATGCGCCATCGGCCCGGTGGTAGTTGTTGATGGCCATTATTTTTCAAATGTCAGAACGGGACAGGTCAGGGAGATTCTGGAGAAATCACGCCGGGGGCTTGATGTGGTCGAGGTCGATACCGACGAACGTATTTTCCCGGTCGAAGTCAGTTGTGCCCGCTGTAATCACAGTCTGATGGACGCGGAACATATTATCGACGGCCATCCGTCGGTCAGGGTAACGGTTTCGTTCGGGCAAAAACACGGCTGGGTCTGCATATCCAGTCTCTGGGGCAGTTACAATGTCATATCGAAATATGAAATACCTTTTGATACCATAGTCAATATATTCTGTCCGCACTGTCATGCCGAGCTTATCGGCGGAGCCTTGTGCGGCGATTGCGGCGCCCCGATGGTTCCGATGATCGTCCGTGGCGGCGGGGTGGTGCAACTGTGTTCCCGGCGGGGTTGCAAGGGGCATATCCTTGACCTTGACGGCACCACTTTTGATTGACCCTGGTCATTATTGCAAGGAGATATTGCAACATGAAAAAACTTTCATCAGTTGAAGAGTTTATCAACTTCTGTCAACGGATAAAAAGTGACCGTGAAGCGCAGTCCGACAAACCCACCCTGGTTATAAGTGCCGATACCGGCGCTCAAGCCAGCGGCATCAATGATATCATTCGTATCGCCAAAAAATACATTCTGGATAATTCTTTACAGCATAGAGTATCGTTGAGGATTACCGGGTGTCACGGTTTCTGTGAGATGAACCCGTACCTGGTGGTTATGCCGGGCGGGCATTTTTATCCCAGGCTTAAAATGGCGGACGTTCCCCGAATTATTGAGTCGGCTTTAAACGGTGAGGTCGTTGAGGAGTTGATATATAAAGATAAAAAAACCGGCAAAGCCTATTATCACTATCAGGATATTCCCTTCTTCAGGAAACAGATGCGGACGATTCTCAGTAAAAACATGAAGCTCGATCCCATCAGGATTCTTGATTATATAGAAAACGGCGGGTACGAAGCGTTACAGAAGGTCTTTAAACAAAATAACCCGGAAAAGATTATTGAAGAGGTAAAGAAATCCGGTATCCGGGGGCGCGGGGGGGCTGGTTTTCCCACCGGGAAAAAATGGGAGTATGCCCGGGCTTCAAAGACGAAAAAACAAAAATTTATAGTCTGCAACGCCGATGAGGGCGACCCCGGGGCGTATATGGACCGGAGCGTTCTGGAAGGCAACCCGCACAGCATTATCGAGGGCATGATTATCGGCGGTCTGGCTATTGGTGCCACCGAGGGCATCATTTACGTTCGCGCCGAGTATCCGCTGGCTATTAAGCATTCCATGATTGCCATTCGTCAGGCTCGCGACCTGGGGCTCCTGGGGCGGAATATTTTGAGCACCGGGATTGATTTTGACATCAATATCGTCCGCGGCGCCGGAGCGTTTGTCTGCGGTGAAGAAACCGCCCTGATTAAATCCATCGAAGGTTATATGGGAGAACCGCGCCAGCGGCCACCCTACCCGATTCAAAAGGGTATCAACGGTTGCCCCACCTGTATTAACAACGTGGAAACACTGGCCAATATCCCGGTCATTATCAACAACGGCGGTGAGGAATATGCCCGGGTCGGCATCCCGGGTAATACCGGTACGAAAATATTTTCGCTGGTGGGGAAAATAAGAAATACCGGCCTGGTAGAAGTACCGCTGGGAACGAAGATTCGCGATGTCGTTTATGACATTGGCGGCGGTGCCGTCGGGGAGGCGAAAATCAAGGCCGTTCAGACCGGGGGACCCTCGGGGGGGTGTATCCCGGCCCGCATGTTTGACCTGCCTATCGACTATGACAGCCTCACCAAAGCCGGTTCGATTATGGGTTCCGGCGGGATGATTGTCATGGATGATAATACCTGCATGGTCGATGTCGCCAAATATTTTATGAATTTCCTGAAAGGCGAATCCTGCGGCAAGTGTTTTACCTGCCGCAAGGGAACCCAGCGCATGTATGAAATTCTCGAAGATATAAGCAAGGGTCGGGCAACTCTGGAACACCTTGACCTTCTGGAAGAACTGGCCCATGTCGTGAGGGATACTTCCATGTGCGGTTTGGGGCAGTCGGCGGCCAACCCGGTTTTGAGTATGCTGAAGTATTTCCGCAGCGAGTTCGAGAGGCATATCCGCGACAAGCGCTGTGACGCCTTCGTATGCAAAGACCTGGTCGGGGCCCCCTGTCAGTCCGCCTGTCCTCTGGGCACGGAAGCCTGGCGGTATGTGGCTGAAATAGGCAAAGGTAATTATGAAGAAGCTTATTGGGTTATTCGGCGGGCTAATCCGTTTCCCTCGGTTTGTGCCCGGGTCTGTCATCATCCCTGTGAGCAACGATGCCGCGCCGGTACCAGCGGCGGCGACCCGGTAGCGATTCGCGCCCTCAAACGTTTTATTACCGACCGTATCGAACCGTCGTCATATAAACCAGAAAGGGAATCCTGGTCGAACGGCGAGCCGCCCCGAGTGGCGATTATCGGGGCCGGTCCGGCTGGTCTGACTACCGCCCACTATCTGTCACTTAAGGGCTACAAAGTAACGGTTTATGAGGCCGAAGATGAACCGGGTGGTATGCTCTACTGTGCCATTCCATCATATCGTTTACCGAAAGAAGTTATCCGCAAGGAGATCGATGCTCTTCTGGATGAAAATATAACGCTCCAGTGTCAGATGGCCCTGGGTAAGCAATTATCCGTGGATGGCTTGTTTGAAGACGGTTACAAGGCTGTTCTTCTGGCTATGGGGGCGCACAAGAGCCGCCCGCTGCAACTGGAGAACGAGGATGTCGAAGGGGTTTATCCCTCGATTGAATTCCTCAAGGCTTTCAACCAGAAAGGGGTATTGAATGCTAAAGGCAAAGTAGGGGTAATCGGCGGCGGTAACTCGGCTATCGATGCCGCCCGGATGGCTATCCGGCAGAAAGACGTCGAGAGCGTCATGATATTGTACCGTCGCACCCGGGAAGAGATGCCTGCATTCGCCGAAGAAATCGAGGCCGCGGAGCAGGAAGGGATAGATTTAAGAATACTTGTAGCTCCGACCTGTATTCTTTCCGAGAAAGGCCATTTGACCGGTCTTCAGTGCATCAAAAACGAGCTGGGTGAGACCGATTCATCAGGTCGGCGCCGCCCGGTTCCGATACCCGGTACGGAATTTACCATTCCCCTCGACACTTTAGTGATAGCTATCGGCGAGGACTCCGGGACGGATTGTATTTCCCCGGCTCGTTCCAGCGGGATTGAAGTTACCGACCGGGCTACGGTACAGGTGGACTTCGCCACTCTTCAAACCAATCGCCCTGGGGTATTTGCCGCCGGCGATGTGGTTACCGGTCCCAATACAGTGGTTGATTCCATTGCCGCCGGCAAGAAAGCCGCGGTGATGATCGACCATTACCTTCGGAAGGAACCGCTTGTTCAGGAGCCGGCGGAACCCCTGTTACCGCGTGTTTTTGTGGAACCGGTTTTGGTGGACCAGGGAAGAATACCGGACAATCGGGCGGAGACACCACGCGCCCCGGCGGAATGGCGCAGGCGTAATTTTGCCGAAGTGGAAGTCTCGTTCTCCATCCGGGAAGCCACCGCCGAAGCCTACCGCTGTCTGCGCTGCGACCTTGAATTTACCAAACCGAAGGAGCCCGAAGTGAAAAAACAAATCGATATCATGGTGACAGGAGGGAACTGAATATGGTAACTCTTACGATAAACGGACTACAGGTTACGGTTGAGGAAGGAACAACCCTGCTGGAGGCGGCGAAATTTCTCAATTTCCCGATTCCGACACTGTGCCATGTAGACGGTCTTTCGCCTTATGGTGCCTGCCGGTTATGTATTGTTGAAATCGGCGAGGGACTGCGGTCCCGCCTGGTAACGTCCTGTACTTATCCGGTGGAGGAGGGTCTGGTGGTTCGTACGACCTCAAACCGGGTCAATCGGGCCAGGCGAATGGTAATCGAGCTGTTGCTGGGAACCTGCCCGCAGTCGAAAGTCATCCAGGACCTGGCATCAAAGTACAACGTTCATCAGCAGCGCTTCCGCCAGGAATACGATGATTGTATCCTGTGCGGCCTGTGCGTGCGGATGTGTGCGGAGCAGATGATGGCCAAAGCCATCGGCTTCAGGGGGCGCGGTGAAACCCGGAGCATCGGCACGCCGTTCGATATCAAGTCCGACGTCTGTCGCTTCTGCGGCGGCTGTATCTATATCTGTCCGGCCTGCCAGTTGCGTTGTACTTACAATCAACCGGAGCGGGCTGTCTGCGGCGGCTGCGCCAATATCAGCGCCCCGTGCCTTGAGAAATCCAAGTTCGATGATATGATGTGTTACATGGACCCGTGTGTGGCCTGTGAAATAAGAAAAGATTGATAATAATGAGAATATAATTAGGAGGATTGTGTAAAATGTCACTGACCAGAGTGAACGCATCGGCAGCAACCCTGACGAAAAACAGAACCGAGGATTCCGTAATCCCTACTTCAGGTATGTGCGTAACCTGTGTGGACGGTTGTATCGGCATGTGTGAAATCGGCAAGTCGGCTTATCGGGGTCATGAGGTTATCTATCCGCAACCTTTTGGAGTTATCACCACTGCGGGCGAAAAGGCTTACCCGGTCGATTATTCCCACTTCAATATCATGGGCACCGCCGTAGGAGCCCATGGTATCGAGGAAGACAGCGATAAGGCGATCTTTCCGAATGTTAATCTCGAAGTGAGATTCGGTCATGATAACGGCATTAAGTTTCGTTACCCGTGGATTATTCCCGGTATAGGCTCGACTGATATCGCCAAAAACAACTGGGAAGGCCTGGCGATAGGCTCCGCCCTGGCCGGTACCGGACTGACTATCGGTGAAAACGTGGTCGGGATGGATATCGAGGCGGTTATAAAAGATGGCCGGGTGGTTGATACCATCGACCTCAAACGCCGGGTAAAACTGTATATGGACCATCAAATCGACGGCTGGGGTGCCATTATCGTTCAGGCCAATATTGAAGATACCCGCTTGGGAACTCAGGAATATGCCGTCGAGAAGCTGGGCGTCCAGATTGTCGAATTAAAATGGGGCCAGGGCGCCAAGAATATCGGCGGTGAAGTGAAGATAAAGAATCTGGAAAAAGCACAGCTTCTTTATCAGCGGGGTTATGTCGTGTTGCCCAACCCGATGGACCCGAATGTGATTGAGGCCTTTAAACGGGGCGCTTTCAAAGAATTTGAACGTCACTCCCGGGTCGGGATGGTGACCGAGGAATCGTTTGCCACCCGGGTTGAGGAACTTCGCCGGGCCGGGGCTAAGTATATCTTTCTTAAAACCGGGGCGTATCGTCCAGCCGATTTGGCGCGGGCGGTCAAGTACGCCTCGAAGTATAAAATCGACCTTTTGACAGTGGACGGCGCTGGAGGCGGCACCGGGATGAGCCCGTGGCGTATGATGAACGAATGGGGTATTCCGCCGGTTGAACTGCACACAATGTTGTACAACTATCTGAGTATCCTTCAGAAGAAGGGAGCCTATATCCCGGCTATTGCCGTAGCCGGCGGTTTCACCTTCGAAGACCAGATTTTCAAGGGTCTTGCCCTGGGCGCACCGTTTGTCAAACTGGTGGGTATGGCTCGTGCCCCGATTGCGGCGGCGATGGTCGGTAAGACAATCGGTCGGACTATCGATGAAAACCAGGTGCCGGTTTATATCGAACGTTTTGGCAGTACGAAGGATGAGATTTTCGTTACGGCCGCTGAACTTCGCAAAGAACTCGGCGACGCCGCATTCGATAAACTGCCGACCGGAGCGCTTGGCCTGTACACTTATTATGAACGTCTGGCCCAGGGGCTCCGCCAGCTGATGGCCGGTGGGCGCAAGTTTGCTTTGAAATACATTACCCGTGACGATATTTGCGCTCTGACTCATGAAGCCGCTGATATCACGGGAATCACATACGTGATGGAGGTTGACAAGGCTGAAGCCCAGGAGATTATAAATAAAGCGTAATTAGAATTAAGCCATTATAATTACGTTTGTTACTAAACTGCCCCGAAGGGCGTTCCCATCGGGGTGGTTTTTTATTTGTGATAATAAGGATATTTGGCTATTTTTTTTATTAAAATTCGGATTGTTTTATGAGTGAACATTTACTTTTAGGTCTGGCCAGTATAATTGTGCTGGGTATCGCCGCCCAGTGGCTGGCCTGGCGTCTGCATTTGCCGTCGATTTTGTTGCTTTTAATATTCGGTTTTATGGCCGGACCAGTTCTGGGCATCCTTAATCCCGATGAACTTCTGGGAAACTTTTTATTCCCCCTGGTATCGGTATCGGTGGCGATAATCCTTTTCGAGGGTGGTCTTTCTTTAAAAATAAAAGAACTTCGTCAGGTCGGAACCGTCTTTACGGCGCTGGTAACCATCGGAATAATCGTTACCTGGCTTCTGGCTTCAGCGGCCGCTCACTGGGTGGTAGGCATTCCATGGCCGCCCGCTATTCTGCTTGGCGCCATCCTTGTAGTAAGCGGACCTACGGTTATCATTCCTCTTTTGCGGCAGGTCCGGCCGGTAGGTCACCTCAGCTCCATAATTAAATGGGAAGGGATAGTCAACGACCCGATTGGAGCCATCCTGGCGGTGATTGTATTCGAGGTTATTGTGGCGGGCAGTATGCAGGAAGGTACGGCCCTGATAATTCTGGGAGTTGTAAAAGCTTTGGTTTTCGGGAGTTTGATAGGTGTGGCCGGAGCTGTTCTGATGATCCTGTCATTGAAACGTTACTTGGTGCCGGACTTTCTGCAGAATCCAGTATCCCTGATGTTGGTCGTTATTGTTTATTACCTGTCTAATGTTCTTCAGATGGAATCCGGCCTTCTGGCTGTTACCATTATGGGTATAGTTCTGGCCAATCAGAAATATGTTTCTATTAAGCATATAACCGAATTCAAGGAGAACCTTCGGGTTTTATTGATCTCCAGTCTTTTTATCATCCTGGCCGCTCGTTTGCCCTTTGACAATCCGGCTTTAACAAGTGTTTCCAGCTGGATATTTGTGGGGCTATTGATACTGGTAGTCCGTCCGGCGGCAGTGCTGGCATCAACGCTTAAATCGCGATTGAAATGGAATGAACGGGCTTTCCTGGCCTGGATGGCACCGCGGGGTATCGTGGCTGCGGCCGTGGTTTCGGTCTTTGCCGAACGCCTGGTGGACAGCGGTTTTGTGTCCTGTGAACTTCTGGTGCCCCTGACTTTCCAGGTTATTGTCGGTACGGTGGCTGTTTATGGTTCGACCGCCTCGCCGGTGGCTCATCTTTTAAAGGTGGCTAAACCCAATCCCCAGGGGGTGCTTTTTGTCGGAGCTCATTCCTGGTCTCAGCAGGCAGGACAGTTACTTCGCGATGAGGGTTTTCAGATCATCCTGGTTGATTCCAACTGGGACAATATTGCCGAGGCCCGGCACAACGGCTGCCGGGCTTATTACGGGAATATCCTGTCCGAAGATTTACTTTATGAAATTCAACTCGATGGAATAGGTCGTTTGCTGGCGCTTACCTCCAACGATGAGATAAATTCCCTGGCGGCCCTGCATTTCGTTGATATCTTCGGGAGTTCCGAAGTTTACCAGTTGCCGCCAACGGGTTCTCAAGAGACCGCCAGTAGAAAAGCGGTGCCGTCATACCTGCGGGGCCGGTTTCTTTTCGGTGACAATGCCAATTACGAATACCTGGTGTATCTTTTTCGCAACGGCGCTCGCATCAAGAAAACACCTCTTACGGAAAAATTTAATTATGATGATTTTAAAAACCAATACAGTGGAAATTTCATTCCTTTATTTATTATAACCGAGGCAAGAGAATTAAAGGTTTTTACCGTTGACAGCAAGCTTAACCCTCGTCCGGGTCAGACAATTATCAGTATCATCAGTCCACCACAGGGAAAATAATATCGAATTACCGTTGAATATTGACCGAAGCTTGTCAGGTCATACATCTAATTGTCATTTATTGTCACCGGGATAATTTACTACTTTTTAAGTCTAAAAAAAATGACTTGAGACTCCGATATAGATTAATAGAGCCGGTGATCTGTTATCCGGCTGTAAGAAGATTGATTAATCTCCATGTTTAGCATGCTTGGCTTACCATCATCACGAGAATAGAGGGTTGGTAAGGGGGGTAGGCTAAGAGAAAAGGGGGATTTAAAGAACACGATGCAAATGCTAAACGCCTTTATCCGGCAGGTGTTTATAGCCTGCCGGATTTTTTTTATTTCATATTCTCATCTATCAGGTCATTCCTGAGATATATGAATTCAAAATAATTTTTAACGGCCTTGCATCGGTACTTTTTAACCAGCCTGTAACTGGCAAAGCGGCCGTCTTTGGTAATGTCATGAGCCCGGCGGCTGTTATCCAGGCTGTCCCAGGCACTGCTGGTGAATACCGCCGCCGCGGGCTTTTTACTGAAAAAGTAATCAGCCAGTTCCCTTTGGGAAAAATTTCCGGTAGCCAGGGCTTCGTCGTTAAGCTTCCCGAAATCAATCGTTTTTAACCCGGCGTAGTAAGGAATAGCCCCGGCATCGATATATACCGAAAGCCATTCATCGGGAGGAATAGTTTCTTTCAGATAAATTCCTGCAGGTATGTGAACCTCGGCAAGAAGCTGTCGGTAAGCTACAGTGGTATTAATTTCGTTTTTTAACTGGAAATAGTTATTTATCAGGAATACAATACACAGGATTACTATTAAAGGACGCAGGATTCTTTTTTGACTCAGTTTAGGACTTTGTTGCCAGTTCTTAATTCCAACCATTAATAAGCTTCCGAACAGGATTAAAAAAACAGGGTAGAAAGGGACGAAAAAACGATGGGAAAAATTCATCATCAGTTCAGTTTTCAAATATTTAAGGAAGGATATCAGGGTGAAACTTACGGCAACAGCGTAAACCATTGCAGATTTTCCGGCTATCATGTTTTTGATATATTCTTTTACCGAGATCAGGTTACGTCGATAACCCGCGCCAAATAATAATATCACGCCCAGGGTCGGCAGGAAAAGGCAGTCCAGAAAAAAAATTATAAGGTCTTTAAGAGTTCTTAAAGCTATCAGGCCGTTATGCAGTTTTGCGTAATAGGTATTGGGTAAAAATTGACCGTAGTAATGCCATCGCCACAGGAAATAAATCAGGGCCGGAATAAAATAAAAAATCCCCGCTTTCACGACGAATGGCCATAACTTATGAAATGATTCCCGGTACCTGATATAACCCAGGGCACAAATAATGAGACCCGCCAGAACCACCCCCTCGGGTCTTGTCAAACCGGTCAGCACAAGTAAAATCATGAGACTTAAATCAGACCGATAGTTTTTTTCGACTTTTAAACTGATGTCGAAGTTATAAAGGGAGGCTGATATGAAGAGAGAAAATAACAGTGATTCCAGGCCGCTGAAGGCGTTTTTATAAAGAAAAGGTGAACTGAAAAAAATGAAAATAATCAAGGCTCGGGCCAGACCGGTTACAGCCAACCGGCCCATCAGGAAGTAAAGAAGCATACCGGTGCCGAAAAGACCCGTGATGCCGATTAAATGGCTTATCAGTGAAGGTTCAAAACCCATTTTTATGAAGAATGCAAGGATGACCGGCAGGGCGATACCGGTGTAGCCCTCAACCGGGTCTTCATCGAGATTCCAGGTAAGCTGGCCGTGCCAGGCAAAATTCTCAGCATAACGATAAGTGATGTAAGCATCGTCGACTGTCCACCGGGGGAATATAAGCAACATAACCAAAAAATATAAAGCGGTAAGTATAAATAAAATTCGGAGAGCAGTTTTCATTTTTCAGTTCATTCTTTGTATGTGAAGTTGGTTTATCTGAGTTCTGAATAAAGGTATTATATTTCTTTCAACGTGTCAAAATTCAAATTAATAGTTTTTTTTAAGTGGCTAAAAGGATAATTTAATGGTTGTCGATATAACAAAGAAGATATTTTTAGTAGCCTTTACGTTTTTTCAGCTTAAACAAAATAAGATTGTTTAAAGATATGACCATAACAAGGAGTCCGTCAAACGTGAAGCTGATAAGAACGTATGAAAGAAATATGGGGAAATTATAAATAAAGGAGAGTAAAATGACAGCTCATCGCCTGTACAGCAATTATGGGTTGGAAAACCACGGTATTACCAATATCAGAAAAGTTCACTGGAATCACAATACTCCGATTCTTTATGAAGATATTATCAAAAACGGTGAAGGTGTTCTTACCCATCTGGGACCGATTGCGGTTCGAACCGGCCTTCATACCGGCCGGGCGGCGAAAGACAAGTTTATAGTACGGGATAGTAAACACAGTGAGCATATCTGGTGGGGCAAAGTAAATAAACCGTTTGAAGCCGAGAAATTTGAATTATTGTACCGCCGTTTGCAGGCTTATCTCCAGGGGCGTGACCTGTATGTCCAGGATTGTTTTGCCGGCTATGACCCGCAATACCGTTTACCCATCAGGGTGATAACCGAGACTGCCTGGCATAACCTTTTTGCGAGGACGATGTTCATCCAGGCTCGACCGGAACAGCTCAGCGAGCATGTCCCGGATTTTACCGTTTTGCATGTTCCGCATTTTCAGGCTATCCCGGGGATAGACGGGACCAACTCCGAGGCCTTCATCGTGCTTAACCTGGAAAGAAAGCTGGTCCTGATAGGGGGTACCAGTTATGCCGGAGAAATAAAAAAATCCATTTTCACGGTAATGAATTATTTGTTGCCCCAGGAAAATGTCATGTCGATGCATTGCAGCGCCAATGTTGGCCCTGGTGGTGATGTGGCTGTTTTCTTCGGTCTTTCCGGAACCGGTAAAACGACTCTTTCGGCAGACCCGAAAAGGAAACTGGTCGGTGACGATGAACACGGCTGGAGCGCCACCGGTATATTTAATTTCGAAGGTGGTTGTTATGCCAAGGTCATCAGGCTTTCCAGGGAAGCGGAACCGGAGATTTACACCACCACCCGGCAGTTTGGAACCATCCTTGAAAATGTCGGTTACGATATAATTACCCGGCGGCTGGACCTTGATGATGCCAGTCTGACCGAAAATACCCGGGCGGCATACCCGCTGAGCCATGTATCCAGTGCCTTAAGAGAAAGTATGGTCGGTCATCCGAGGAATATCATCATGCTGACCGCCGATGCTTTCGGCGTCATGCCGCCGATTTCCCGATTAACTCCGGAACAGGCTATGTATCATTTTATCTCCGGTTATACAGCTAAAGTCGCAGGTACCGAAGCCGGAGTGGTTGAGCCCCAGGCTACTTTTTCAGCTTGTTTCGGGGCTCCTTTTATGGTGCTTCATCCCTACCGCTACGCTGAACTTCTGGCGGAAAAAATAAAGAAACACAATGTTACCTGCTGGCTGGTCAATACCGGCTGGAGCGGCGGGCCGTACGGGACAGGGAAACGTATTGCCATCAAATACACCCGAGCCATGGTGAACGCCGCTCTTGAGGGCAGTCTTAACAATGAAAATTATATGGTTGACCCGGTTTTTGGATTGCAGGTGCCGGTCAAATGCCGGGAGGTACCGGCGGAAATCTTAAATCCAAGACAAACCTGGCAGGATAAAGCCGCCTACGATGAAAAAGCCTCGCACCTGGCCCGTTTATTCCGGGAAAATTTTGCTCAGTATGAGAATGAAGTCCCTGTGGATTTGATAAACTCCGGGCCGCGAGAAAAAGTCAAAAAATGACTTAGCGGTTTTTTTATTTTTTAATCCGGTTTTGAAAAAGCCTGACAAACTGTTATTTTACTTTATTATGAAACCGGATAATAAGATTCCCTGTCGAGCCTATTTTACATTACTTTTTGGGGCGGTTTGTGTCAGTTTTGCGGCGGTTTTTGTCAAGATGCTGCCGACTGAAAGTATCGGTCCGACCGCTATCGGTTTCTGGAGAACGCTGTTCGGAGCCGTTATTCTTTTTGGCCTGGCGTTCCTGAAAAAAAACAGCCGGCAGCTGCCCCGGCCATTGTACGGCTGGTCGCTACTGGCCGGGTTTCTGTTTTACCTCGATTTGTTTTTCTGGCATCGTTCTATTATCTATGCCGGTGCTGGTATGGCCACTATTTTGGCTAATACCCAGGTATTCGCCACGGCCGTTTTGAGCTTCTTTATTTTCAAGGAAAAATTGACCGTCCGTTTTTTTATCGCCGCCATAAGTGCCATCGTCGGGGTAGCCCTGCTGGCCGGAATCATCAGTGAAATTGAATATACCGTTCATTATCTGCAGGGTGTCCTTTTCGGGTTGGTAACCGGCGTTGTCTATGCCAATTACCTGGTGACATTGAAAATGACCCAGGTCAAATTCGCCGGTATTCAGGTCCTTACTTTTATGGGCTGGACATCGATGTTCACGGCTGTCTTTATGGGCTTGTCGTCATGGATTGAAAGAACTCCTACCCTGCCGCCGGATATGTATTCGCTGGGTATTCTGCTGATTCTGGGCCTGGTAGCCCAGGCACTGGGCTGGTGGTCGATATTCAGTTCTTTCTCACAAATTCCAGCTTCCCGGGCAGGATTGATTTTGCTTTTACAGCCGACCCTGGCTACAATCTGGGGAATTTTATTTTTTGCCGAGCAATATACTCCCTGGCAGTTCCTGGGGGCGGTAGTGACTCTGGCGGCGATTTATTTCGGTACTGCCCGAAAATAAAAAAAGCGGCCTGTTTTAAGCCGCTTTTTCTTATCGGCACGGATTGTTAATCTACCAGTACCTTTTCCAGACGTTCAACCATGTAATCGATTTCTTTTTCCGTGATGACCAGGGGCGGCGATATCCTGATGGTATGTCCGTGACTGTCATTGGCCAGCATTCCCAGTTCCAGCAGTTTCCGGCAATATTGCATGGCATCGCCGTTTTTTACCTCGATACCAATGAACAAACCCCGGCCGCGTACTTCCTTAACATGTGGGGAACGATTGGCGATATCGATAATCTTCTTCTTGAGTATCTTGCCCATAGCGGCTGAACGCTGCGGTAATTTCTCGTTTTTGATGACATCCAGAGCGGCGATGCCGGCCACGCAGGCCAGGGGGTAGCCGCCGTAAGTGGAACCGTCACTGCCCGGGGAGAAAACCAGGTCCATGAGTTTCGAGTTGGTGACCATGACGGATAACGGCACTATTCCGCCGGAGATGGCCTTACCGAGGGTAATGGCGTCGGGAACTACTTTTTCGTGTTCAAAGCAGAACATCTTACCGGCGCGGCCCAGCGCGACCTGAATTTCGTCAAACATGAGCAGAAGGTCATGTTTATCGCAGAGGTCTCTGAGGCCTTTTAAAAAGCTGTCCGGAGGCAGGTACATGCCGCCTTCGGCCTGCATGGGTTCCACCAGGATCCCGCAGGTGTTTTTATTGATAATTTTCTCGACGGCATCAAGGTCGCCGAATGGAACGGAAATGAATCCGGGTGTCAGCGGTCCGAAGCCTTCTTTGTATTTGGGAGTACTCGAGAACGAGATTATCGCAATCATACGGCCATGAAAATTATTGTTGAAAACAATAATCTCCTGTTTACCGTCGGGTATGCCCTTTTGTTTCCAGCCATAATAGCGGGCGAGTTTAATAATGGTTTCCACCGATTCCACTCCGCCGTTTTTGGGCAGTACTTTATTGCCGTTTTTCCCGAACCGGAGACCCAGCTGGGGTAACAGGGTGGCGGTTTTTTTCAAAAATGTGCCCAGAACATCGGTATATACCACATTTGAAATTACCGAGGCATAATTTCCCTTTAAGGCATCGGTTACCGCTTTCACTATTTTGGGGTGATGATGTCCGGGGTTGGCAGCAGAATAAGCAGCCAGGCAATCCAGATATTTCTTCCCGTCAAGACTCGTCAGCCAACAGCCTTTCATCTTGCGTACGACAACATTAAGGCGGCCGTAATGATGAGCCCCATAGGTACGTTCGAAGTCATAAATCTGGTCATCGGGTATCCGAGAGAAGCCAAAAGCATTCTTTTTAGTTGTACTTATTTTAGCCATGACTACTCCTTTCTCCAAAAAGACCTTTAAGTAGTTATAGTTCAGCTTACAAAGATAACATTTTAAAATTAAAACTCAAGGAGTTCTTTTAGAAAAAAATAGTAATTAATCTATTATTAAATTAATCATGACAAATAACCTGCTAATTGGTAGTGTTTTAAGAGGCATTTTTTCTATGTTTAACCGCCTTAAGGAGTTCAGAAGGAGTGTTTTCTCCGGCAGTTATTGTTTTCCTTATGAAAATTTAAGAAAGGATTTGATTTTTGGGGTGTTTTTGTTATTTTCCGACACGTATTTTCTATAGAAAATGGAGGTTTCATGCCTAAGGTTTTGGACAACTTTCAGATTAGTCCGTTAGTCTGGAAAATGAGAGTGGAAACACCTGCGTTGGTAGCAAAAGCCAAAGCCGGACAATTTGTTATTTTGAGAGTCAATGAACATGGAGAAAGAGTGCCCATGTCGATAGCCGGCCTGGATAAAAAGAAAGGGCTTTTGACCATCATTTACCAGGTGGTGGGAAAAACATCGGCGCTGATGACCACCGTTCCGGGCGGCGGCGAATTGTCCGATTGTGTGGGACCACTGGGTGTACCTTCACATGTTGAAAAATGGGGCACGGCCTGCCTGGTCGGCGGCGGAATCGGGATAGCGCCCATTTACCCTATCGCTCAGGCATATAAAGAAGCCGGGAATAAAGTTATCACTATTATCGGCGCGCGTTCAAAGGACCTTCTTTTCTATGAAGAGGAGCACCGCGCCGTGGCTGACGAACTTCATGTCTGTACGGACGACGGTTCCTACGGTCATCATGGTTTCGTTTCCGATGTTTTGAAGAAACTGCTCGATGCCGGCTCGAAAATCGGCATGATAATGGCTATCGGCCCGGTACCTATGATGAAAGTCGTTACGAACCTTACAAGAAGCTACCAGGTTCCAACCTGGGTATCATTGAACCCGTTGATGATTGACGGGACCGGGATGTGCGGCGGGTGTCGTGTTTCCATCGGCGGCGAGACCAGGTTTGCCTGTGTGGACGGCCCGGATTTTGACGGCCATAAGGTGGATTTCGACCTTCTGTCCAAACGCCTCGGAGCCTACCGTGACCACGAAAGAAAAGCCATGAAACATTTCCTGGCCGAACCGGGATGTAAGCTGGCGGATGCCGTCAGGGATTTCAAATATCCCGATGAAAAATAGTTGTCAGAAAATCTTTTATCTTCTGTTGATATATGGAGCGAACCGTGGTAGAAAAGATTCCCAAAAAAGATAGAATGAAAGTCCCCCGGCAGGTTATGCCGGAGCAGAAGCCCGAAGACCGCAGAAAGAATTTTCAGGAAGTGCCCTACGGTTTGACCGAGGAACAGGCGTTGATCGAAGCCTCCCGTTGCCTGGAATGTAAAAACATCCCCTGTGTGGCCGGTTGCCCGGTCGAGGTCGATATTCCCGGTTTCATAGATTTGATATTGCACAGGGATTATGCCGCCGCGGCGCGCAAGATAAAAGAGACAAACTCTCTTCCGGCGGTCTGCGGCCGGGTTTGTCCCCAGGAAGAACAGTGTGAAGTCGTCTGTGTGCTGGCCAAAAAGCATCAGCCGGTGGCGATCGGTTACCTCGAGAGATTCGTGGCCGATTACGAGCGTGAACACAAGCTGACGCGTCTTCCCGAAATCGCTCCCCCTACCGGCCGCCGGGTGGCGGTGGTCGGGTCCGGCCCGGCCGGACTTACGGTCGCCGGCGATTTGATTAAGCTGGGTCATGAAGTTACCGTTTTCGAGGCTCTGCACAAACCCGGCGGTGTGCTGGTTTACGGTATTCCGGAATTCCGCCTGCCCAAAAAAATTGTCCAGGCCGAATGCGATTTCCTGGCTGAGATGGGAGTGAAATTCAAAAATTCTACTGTTATCGGCAAGATGGACACTGTCGACGAATTGTTCGAGCAGGGTTACGACGCCATCTTCATCGGTACCGGCGCCGGCCTGCCCAATTTCATGGGTATTCCCGGTGAAAATCTGATTGGCATTTATTCCGCCAACGAATACCTGACCCGTTCCAACCTGATGCGGGCTTTTGACCCCGATGATTACGATACCCCCATTATCCACGGCAGGAACGTGGCCGTACTGGGCGGCGGTAATACCGCCATGGATTCCGTGCGTACGGCGCTTCGACTCGGCGCCGAGAACGCTTACATCGTCTATCGCCGCAGTGAAAAAGAGATGCCCGCCCGTATCGAGGAAATTCACCATGCTCAGCAGGAAGGCGTGCAGTTCCACATGCTGACCGCCCCGATCAAATTTAACGGCGACGACCAGGGGCGGGTGGTGTCGATGGAGTGTATCAAGATGGAACTGGGCGAACCCGATGCCTCGGGACGCCGACGGCCGGTGCCTATCGAAGGCTCCAACTATACGATGGTGGTCGACCTGGTGGTGGTGGCGATTGGCAACTCTTCCAATCCGCTGGTACAGAAAACCACCCCCGGCCTGGAAACCAACCGGTGGGGCAATATTGTCGCCGACCCGGAAACGATGCAGACCTCCCGCAAGGGCGTTTATGCCGGGGGGGATATTGTCACCGGCGGGGCCACGGTTATCCTGGCCGCCGGAGCCGGCAAAAAAGCCGCCCGAGCCATGCACAAATTCCTGATGGAAGAAGTCAAGAAATAGTAGCTGACTGAAAAAGAGGTGATAAAATGAAATATTTTCAAAAGTTTATTTACTTGCTGATATCTATAGTACTGATATTACTGGTATCATCTTTTTCTACTAAAAAAGTTTTGGGTCAAGACCATCCTGATGAAGCGAACAGCCTTGACAGTCTGGCCAGGTTATATTATGATCAGGGAAAATACGCCGAAGCGGAGCCGTTGTTTAAGCGCGTTCTTGAAATACGCGAAAAGGTCTTAGGTTCAGACCATCCCGATGTAGCGGCCAGCCTTAACAATCTGGCTGGGTTATATTGTGATCAGGGGAAATATGCAGAAGCAGAGCCGTTGTATAAGCGTGCTCTTGAGATAAGCGAAAAAGTCTTAGGCGCTGACCATCCCGATGTAGCAGCCAGCCTTAACAATCTGGCTTTGTTATATAATGACCAGGGGAAATATGCAGAAGCAGAGCCGTTGTATAAGCGTGCTCTTGAGATAAGCGAAAAAGTCTTAGGCGCTGACCATCCCGATGTA
>JAQUSF010000056.1 GCA_028715215.1 Candidatus Zixiibacteriota bacterium | reverse complement strand
ATCGGAATCGTGCCGGTGTCATAATGTTACCTCTCAGTTCTCTCCATTTATCTTGAAATGATGACCGTTGATTTCTCCGTGTCTGACCTTGTCTTTTTTAAAAACACCCCAGAAAATTATGGCCAGACCTATAAAAATAAGAAAAAGCGGCCAGACATCGTGAAAATCGAACCAGTACCAGTACTCGCGAGCCAGCATCAGAATCCCGATACAGATTAGAATCAACCCTGGTAGATACTTATTCCAGGGTGACAATTTATGCTCGGGCTGAGGAACCGCCATTTCCAGCGGTCTTAGCGGTATGATTATCCAGGCTATCAGGTAGGACAGAATACCAAAACCCGGCAGAAGGAATAATAAAAGAGTGATTATCCTGATAAGGGTCGGGTCAAGTTCGAAATATTCGCCCAGCCCGCCACATACGCCGCCGATAAGCCTGCTCTCCCGGGAACGGTACAATCGTCTATTCATAGCCACTCCTCTTGTCTAATCGCTTAGCTTAATTTACGATAGTCTACCGAAAAGGTTCAACTTTTTTATGCGGGGGGGGAAACTATTTTTGAAGGTCCAACTGTTGTAAATAAGATTTCGCCATTTCCTGGTTGGGGGAATCATTATCCAGCGCTGTTTTTCTTATGATAGCCAGCATCTCCTCGCGCTCCCTGTCATCCTCGGTCAGCAGAGCTATCTTGTAACAGGTTTGTATAAGGTCATTTTCTATATCCGCCGGTTTCCTTTCCACCTTATCCTTATCCTTCAGGCTCTTGCCGCTTAAAGACTGTACCAGGCCGGCTTTATCCCGCCAGCTGGTTTTGCTGTCCATCTGTTTCAATAGGGAATCCTTTTGAATCCTAAGACTCACCAGACTTTCAGTCGGTCTGGCCTGAGCTTTTTCTTCATATAAATTGTAAGGTTCTCCGGCAACCCTGAGTGATTCCTTATCTCGGTCACCTTGACCTTCAGGAAGCGACACTTTATGTTCCCCTTTTGATTTTTGAACCTGTTTTTCCGAATCGGCAACTCCTTTTACCGCTGCTTCGGGCATGGCCATCTGCAATGGTTGCTGCAACTCATCAGTCTTATAGTCCGTGGTTTCTTTTATTGCTTCGACGCTCCTGGTCGGAACTTTGGGAGGTTTTTTTACTGTACTCTGCTCTGAAGTCGATAAACTTCCAGCAGGAATCTCCTGCTTTGTGATTTCATTTTCCCCAACCGCTTCTTCGGTTACCGCCGGGGGAGTGCCTGCCGGTATTGTTGCGGGTCTTTGAACCGGTTCTTCTTTCCATATTTCATCACGATGGATACCCACCACCGTTAAAAGCACGACCGAAGCCGCTACCGCCACCAGTTTCAAGGCCATACCGAACCGCCGCGGTGAAGCTATTTTGGTAACTTCAGTGGCCTGTTTAAAGCCAAGCTTTTCTTCAATCTTGCGGGCTGACCGCTCCCAGTACTCATCTTTGCCCAGATAACTTTTTTCTTCCACCAGACGGTCCAGCTTATGGAATGCTTCCAGAAGTTTCCGACATTCTTCGCACTCCTGCAGGTGCTGTTCGATAATCACCTTTTCTTCGGGGCGCAGGCTGTTGTCAAAATAGGCTGATATTCTGTCTTTGAAATAACCGTGATCCATGCTAAACCTACTACCTGACGTCACCTCACTGACGTCATAACAAATCCTTCAATGCCTCCATTAACATCTGCCGGGCACGGAAAAGGCGTGAATCCACCGTCCCGGGAGGAATATTTAAAAAGCTTGCTATCTCTTCATAGCTTTTATTTTCAAAATGACGTAACACGAAAACCGACCGGTACTTAACCGGCAACGCCTTGAGCGCTCGATAGAATCTTTTCCGGCTTTCATCATCCAGTAATTTCTCCAGCGGTCCCAGCTCCTGCGAAACCGGGTCATAACCTCTTTCCTGTATCTTATCCAGTGATTCCTTCTTTTCTTCCCGATTGACCAGATTATATGCCGAGTTACGGGCGATTGTCGCCAGCCAGGGATAAAAAGCATACTCCGGATGAAATCGTTTCAGAGCTTTCCAGGCTTTTATAAATGTTTCCTGCACAATATCTTCCGTCTGGTCAAAGGAACCGGTCAAACCATATATATACCTGAATAATTTTTTCTGATGTAACCTTATCAGTTGTCCGAAAGCTTTCGTATCACCATTCTGGGCGGCTTCAACCAGCTTTCTTTCGTGGTCCTTATTTTCCGGTGAAGGAATTATCTTCGTGCCCTCACCAACCTTATCTACCGTCCGGGGATTGTTTTCTTCCCGAAAATCTTCCGTCATTTTTCCTGCTTTTCCCCGCTCAGTTTTAAAGCCAGAGTTTCCAGGGTAAGGGAAGGATTAGGGATATTATGCCGAAGTTCCGAATCGGTCAGAGCTATTTGTATTATAATATCTTCGAGCCGGTCAATTTCAAATTTTTTTGCCTGAATTCTATAGCGGTTATTTATCCAGGATTTACTGGAGTCGCGGAATTTATTGTTCCTGGCCAGGTAAAGGTTAATAAAATGTTTCCCCACGAAAAATAAAATACCGGTCGGGGTGTTGCCGTCGGCCAGCAGAAGGCGTATTTGCTGAACAATCTTTTTGCTGTTGCCTTCGATAATATGGTCCGCCAGTGCATAGACATTATAAATCTCGAATCCGGAAGCTACTTTCTTAATATCCTCTTCAGTTATCTTTTTTCCCGGCTGGACATAATTTTGAAGTTTGTCGGTCTCGTTTTCGAGTGCCCCGCGGTTGCCTGAGATAAGTTCCGTTAATAAAGTCAGCGCTGATGGTTCGATTTTCAAGCCGTTTTTTTCCAGCTTTTTGATAACGGTCTGCCTTGTCATCTTATCGCTAAGTTTTTTAAATTCCACCAGTTCGACTTTTTCAACCATTCTCTTATAAAAAGGTGACTTTTTATTGGGTGCTTTCGCCGCCGGACTGCTTAAAACGACAATGCGGTTGGGGTCCGGGGGGGTCAGGATTTTAAAAATCCGCTCACTATCTTCTTTCTTATAGCTTTGAAAATTAGCGACGGCAATTAACTGCTTCTCGCCCAGCATCGGGTAAACAGCCAGTTCCGCCAGGAGGTCTTTTAGATTGATTTTTCTGCTGTCAAAACGGCGGTAGTTGGTTATCAGCTGACGATTGGGAATAAACTGTTTGGCGAGATGTTTCTCGGCTTCGATAATCCGATAGTCATCCTCACCAAAAAAATAATAAACCGGTTTGAACTTGCCGGCTTGGATATCTTTAAAAAATCCACCTGGCGTTTTTTGGGCCATGGTATAATAATACCAACGGCTCTCAAGAAGGTCAATCTAAAAGAGAATCATATGCGGAATTATCCCAGGTGGGCACCCACTCCAGTGAAAAACGATATTTTACGCGGTACTTGCGGGCTTTCTCGAGTAGAGGCAGGAACATCTCCGGGATTTCCTCGCGCTGGTTGACCAGATTTATGATACGCTGGTTATTACCGAATATCTGGTAAGTATGGTTGGAGAAATATTTCTGATTGGTATCGATGAATTCAAGCAGAGCCAGCAACGAGGCGAAGTCGCTGTGGTCGATATTGACAGCGTCAAAGGGGGCTTTAAACCGAATCCCGACATCCGGGATAAAAAATGTCACGATAGCGGTTTTGCCCGTTTCATTGTCAGGCGGAAGTTCGTATGAGCCAAAGAAGCAGTCCATGACAGTTATAAAGGCAAGATACATGCCTTTATTCCGGCTTTTTCTGAACATATTTAAGTTATTGAATGGCAATAAAGTAAACGGCTTACGGACGACCCACCCATAGCCCTGACTGCAATTTTCTTCATAAATTTGAAGTTGTCCTGTAAGGTCGTATCAGTTCTTATCCGCTTTAGTATAGTAGGGCACAACCCTTTAGTGGTTGTGCCTATTTTATCAATTGGTAGAACATAACAGGCGGAACCGCTAAAGGGTGCCGCCCTTCGAGGACTATTCAATTCAGTTGACTTGGAAATGCTTATTACCTTATTTAGACAAATGATAATATATAAAATTATGTTTATAATTTATATCAGGACCAAATAAACAAAGGAAAAGCACATCCATGAAAAACAAAAATCATCAGCTTTGGCTAAGCGCTCTGATCTTAGTCTGTCTGCTTGGCATAGAAACCCTTGGCCAGTCTGCCAAGCTCATCCCCATGAGAGACTTTTTTAGAAATCCGGAAAAGTCTTACTTTATAATCTCTCCCGATGGTCAGAAGATTTCCTTTACCCAGCCATACGAAAACCGAATGAATGTTTTCATCCAGAATCTCGGGTCAGAAGGAACCAAAAGGATTACCTCGGTAACTGACCGGGACATTTTCACCTATTTCTGGAAAGGCAATGACCGGATTTTATATCTTAAAGATTTTGGCGGCGACGAGAATTTCCATCTGTTTTCGGTTGATATAAATGGCAACTCCGTGCAAGACCTGACTCCATATGACAGCGTAAAAGTCGAACTTATAGATGATTTGTATGATGACTCCACCGATGTACTTATTGGCATGAACAAACGTAACCGACAGATTTTTGACGCCTACCGGCTGAATACTGTCAGCGGTTCTATAACCATGGTAGCTGAAAATCCCGGTAATATAACCGGCTGGCTCACCGACCACGAGGGTAAAATACGTCTGGCTACGGTCACCGATGGCGTTAATAATAGTATTTTATATCGTGAAACGGAAAATGACAGCTTCCAGGTAATTATAACAACTAATTTTAAAGAAAACTTTTCTCCCTTATTTTTTACCTTTGATAATAAGAATCTGTTTGTTGTTTCGAATATAGGACGGGATAAAGACGCCATTATCATATATGACATAGACGGGGAAAAAGAAAAAGAAGTCATTTTCGAGGATCCGGAATACGATGTTCATGGACTTCAATATTCCCGGTTGCGAAAAGTTTTGACTGAGGTTAACTACGTTACCTGGAAAACCGTTAGAAAGATCCTTGATAAGGAAACTGAACAGCTCTATGCGAACCTGGGACAAAAACTTCCCGACCATGAGATTTACCTTACCTCCAGTAATAAAGGCGAAGATATTTTCACGGTAAGAACTTTCAGTGACCGTAATCCCGGCTCATATTATGTTTATGAAAAAAACAGCGATAAACTAACCAAGCTTGCCGACCGCAATCCCTGGATCAATGAGACCGATATGGCTTCCATGAAACCAATATCATATACCTCAAGAGATGGTTTGACAATCCATGGTTATCTCACCTTGCCACCTGGAAAGGAACCGAAAAATCTGCCGGTGGTGGTAAATCCTCATGGCGGACCATGGGTACGGGATAGATGGGGCTTCAATCCCGAAGTTCAGTTTCTGGCTAACCGGGGTTATGCCGTTTTACAGATGAATTACCGTGGTTCCACGGGCTATGGCAGAAAATTCTGGGAAGCCTCATTTAAACAATGGGGCAGGAAAATGCAGGACGACATAAGTGACGGCGTATTATGGTTGATAAAAGAAGGTATTGCCGATCCCGAACGGGTCGCAATATATGGCGGCAGTTATGGCGGATACGCCACTCTTGCCGGCGTATGCTTTACTCCGGACCTCTACTGCTGTGCCATCGACTATGTTGGTGTTTCGAACCTCTTTACTTTCCTGAAAACCATTCCGCCTTACTGGAAACCGTATCTCGACATGATGTACGAAATGGTCGGGGATCCGGTTAAAGATAGTGCTTTAATGGTATCAACCTCTCCTGTATTTCATGCAGATAAAATTAAAGTGCCTCTCTTGGTGGCTCAGGGAGCTAAAGACCCCCGCGTAAATATAAATGAATCAAACCAGATTGTGGAAGCTTTGAAAAATCGCGGTATTAATGTAGAATATTTGGTTAAAGAAAACGAGGGACATGGTTTTGCCAATGAGGAGAATCGTTTCGATTTCTATGCGGCTATGGAAAAATTTTTAGCAACACATTTATCAGAGAGGGAATAATTTGTAGTACTCTTGTAAAAGTTTTAGCAGGTGCCCTGTGCACCTGACTAATTATCTCTTTCTGATGTAATAATCTATGGTTGGTGTACGTCCTCGTACACCAACTATTTTTATAACCGACTTTTTTTAATTACCCGGCACACGGGGACGGGTACCAGGCACAGGAGCACAGCACAGAACACCGGTAATGTCTTTACTTCTCGTTACATCGAAATCCGGTTTTACTTATTGGGATAATTATGAATACTATTTATACTTCTCGTACAAGCGTTCGGCGTAGCGGTCGGTCATACCAGCGATGTAATCGGCAATGACAATATCGGTCTGTTCGGTCAGAAGCATTTCAGCGTACCGGGGCGGCAACAGTGAAAGTTCTTTTTTAAACCTGTGAAACAGCGTTTCGATAATCATTTTTGTCCGGGTATGCATCCCTGTCAGGCGGACATGCTGGTACAACTTATCATTAAGAAATTTCTTCAATTCGTCGACTCTTGGCTCAAGCTCCGGCGAATACCGGCAGATTTTTTCCGGTACCTGGCGCAACCTGTCAAGGCTGTCAATATTCAGCCGAACCAGTTGTTTTTCGGTTTCATTCAAAACATCGGTGGTCATAAGGTTGACCAAGTAGCGCACCAGGGCGTAACGTTTCTGGTCATCAGCCAGATGTTTCAACGCCGCCTTTAATTTTGCTCCGTCCAAATCATTCGACCATATCGAGAGTGTCATCAACTCCTTAAAATCAAGGATACCTGAATTAAGTCCGTCGTCGATATCATGACCGTTGTATGCGATTTCATCGGCAGTGTCCACTATCGAAGCTTCGAGAGTGGGCTTTTCATCGGGATTAAAATCGGGATGCTTGATAACTACTCTGGTTTCGTGCTTGGCGATTCCTTCGCGGACTTCATAGGTGAGATTAAGCCCCGGATGTTCCGGGTAACGCTGTTCGAGAATATCCACCACCCGCAGCGACTGCCAGTTATGATTGAAACCGCCGCTGTCTTTCAACAAATCATTCAGAATATCCTCGCCGATATGTCCGAACGGCGTATGGCCGACATCATGAACAAGGGCAATCGCTTCGGTCAAATCCTCATTCAGCCTTAAACTTCGCGCCATCGTCCGGCTAATCTGGGCAACCTCGATAGTATGTGTTAAACGGGTGCGGAAATGGTCGGCCTCATGCGGTAAAAAAACCTGGGTCTTGTATTCCATCCGGCGGAAAGCCGCCGAGTGCACAATCCGGTCACGGTCGCGTTGAAAAACCGTACGCAGGGGGTGTTCGTGTTCGGGAAATACGCGCCCCCGTGATTTACACGCTAACGCCGCATAACCGGCAAGAAAAGCCAGCTCTCTTTGTTCGATATCGCTGCGCTTACTTAAAGCCATCTTTTTCCTTCTCGAAAAGACCGTTATAACCGTATGAAAAAGTGATGGTGTGAGAGAAATCGAGCACCGGGTGATAAGAGGTAGCATAGGTGAAACCCCACTTCCTGAAAAAGAACTCCACCCCGCCGCCATACTGCACGGGTTCCGTGGACAGGCCCCAGAAAAACACCCCCTTACGGGACATCAGAATTCGCTGGCCGAAACCAAAACGGGGTTTCACATATTTTTCCCAGGTTACTTTGGCCGTCAACGAATGCCGTCCCAGCCCGATAAATTCCGCGTACACGGAATAAAAAGCATTAAACGGCACCGCCTTGTCATATAATTGAGGCGTGGTCAGGTTATCAGCCGTAAAAGCGGCAAAGAAATTTTTAAGACGATAAGCTAATCCCAGACCAATCGTCTTGGTACTGAAGCGTCCATAACCCTCGCCCAGGTAAACCTGCATGCCCGAAAAACTCAAACCCACCGAAAGCGAATCATGCCGGTACGAAACATTAATTTTCCCGTTCAGCTCTTTATACAAATCGCTCTTACCGAATTGCGACAGGCCGATGGCCGCTGTTATTCTGCCCTTACGGTAAGCCCCGGCCAGAAAAACCTGGTCAAGGTCACTGAGTTCAAACTGACGGTTAAAACCCGTTTCGAGTTGCCACTGGTTTTCGGGTAAACCTCCGCTTGATATATTGACAAGAGTGGTGGCGGTCGGTTGCGACAGAATATGAGTCTGCCCCAGGCCAATCCCTTTCGAAGAAATAATCTCAAAACCGTTAACCATGCTACTCATATACCCGCTTAACAGGAGAGTCACCAGATACTTTACGAAATGAATTTTAAACATAATCAGCGCGCCAGCACCACGGTTTTCTTAATTTCTCCGGACCCTTCCGCTTCGAGATAGACGATATAGATACCAATCGGCAGCCGACGGCCGTCGCCGGCACGACCATCCCAGTAATAGGCTTCTTTGAATATCGCTTCGTCTTCAAAAAAAGTTTTAATAAGAGTTCCCTTGCGGTCATATAATTTCAAAGTATAGCCGGGGCCGGTTGGACCCTCGAAAGTAATCCGGGCTTCGTCCTCGTAACCGTCGCCGTCGGGCGATATAATTTGAGGTTCGATTACAAGTGACAATTTTCCGCCCCGGGGTTCGAATAATACGCTGTTTTCCTCTCCGGGCGTACCACCCGGGTTTTCCGAGCGCCCCCACCACACATCAGGTCCGGTGGTTTCACTTCGTGCCCAGGTGTAATTACTTCCGAACACCTTCGAATAAGCGAAAGTATCGGCGACAAATGTAAAACTGTCAGCCAGGCGCACGACATCATAATTGTTGTTCAAACGCGGCCACTGCACGGGTATTATCAACCGCCCCGAATATTGAGGATAAAAACTCAAAAACGAAAGCGAATCCTCTACCAAAACAAAATACTCATACGGTTCGATGATTATATCTTCGTTCGTTATGTCGTAGATGTTGTTCTGGTCACCGATTTGCCAGCCGGTCAGAGGAATGCTCTCATCGAACCGGTTTTTAATTTCAATCCATTCGGAATTCAAAAGTGACCCGGGTGCGGGGTCGGGTAATATCTCCGATAAAACAAAGGGCGGGTATTGGCTCCCGGGAGCATAAAAATACAGCCGGTTATTCCGGTTGCGGTTGTCATCGTCAAGGGCGGCGCCGAGATGAACATAGCGCCCGTCGAGCAGGTACGGTTCGTTTATGACGGCCGTATAACCTGTTTCTACCGGCGGAATATCAATAACCCCGATTACATCAGTTTCGTCGGTGGAGTCACTCTCGTTATAATAAAATAAATGAAGCACACCGTCGGAAATTACATTTTCCCCGCGATTGACGATTAAATAGGTCAGCCAGGTGGTATCATGATAAGAACGGACGAAGATATTTTCCAGAGCCAGGTCGAAGGGAACCGGGGTCAAAGAATTTATAAAACCGGGAGTGCAACCAAGCCGGTCCACCGAGGGACCGATTTCGTCGGCGATGGAACTTATCCTTTCCCAGGAATAACCGTCGGCACCACCGTCGGGCCAGGACAAGACCGAATGAAGTACCCCGGCCCGATACAAAAGGAGCGACCCGCTTCCGGTATTGGGCAGGGAAAAGGATGCCTGATACAATTTAATATCTCCCGGAACCCGGCTGCCCCAATGGTTTTTAAAAGCCAGGGTATCACGGCATATGACCAGGTAGCTGTTAGCGGCGAGGGGAAAAGAGCCAAAGGTAACGGTTGCAGTATTGACCGTTACGGTATATAAGGACATGGAAACGATATCATTAGGTGAATCGTTATACAATTCGAACCATTCCAAAGAAGTGGCCCCGCCGGGTTCGTTTACCATGACTTCATTGACAACCAGGGCTGCCGTTAAAACCGGATTAATAAACAGCAGGGCAAAAAATATAACTACTGTTGGTTTAAGAACTCTCATAAAACCGCTTTCATCTCCGCCGAGAAGGTGGTCAGGTTTTTATTGACGGCGTTTCGCCGGTACGCATTGCTCACTTTGACCGATAAGGCAAGATTTCTGAAAAGGTTCTGTGTTGTTTTCATATACAGGTACCAGTATCGAATAAAGTCAGGTTCGATACGCTCTAAATTCGACCAGATTTCAAATGTCTCAAGACCCGCTTTCCGGTACTTAAAACCGGTAAAGAACGAATAATAATCATTTTTATTCTTATCAGTATTATAAGCAATATAAATCCTCACAGACAAGCTATTAAAACTTATTTTCGATTCCATGCGAAAACGGTGTACGGCGATATCCGTCTGGTTTTTCGTCCCGCTTCTTTCCCTCAAGCGAGCCATGTAATCGCCGTTCAGAGTGAGCACGGAACTTAATTTCGTACCCAGGCCGGCGAGGTATTCGGTATTGCCGGTGTCCCGGTTCAGTCGCGCCACCAGCACCGCATTATACAGCTCCCAGTTTTCCAGAGGATGAACGACCGTTTTAACCATTACTCCTTTCTGCCCGGCTCTTTTGTTGGACATAGTAAATTCTATTTCATCAATTGTGATGGTATTTCTGATATTAGTCGCTTTGCTTCCCCCGGTGAAATCGATATATCCATCGGCATACCGCCAGGCGGCATATTTAAACTCCATACGGCTGATATGATGACGCCCTTCACCGACTACCGCCGTCGCCCCGCCACCATCACCGAATTGACACGAGCTTTCCAGGCTGGTATAACCGGCAGAATAAGTATGCCTGACATACAGAGCCAGTTTCCGGTCTATAAAAGCGGTTTGTCCGCACCGGTTTTCCATCCGGTTGATCCCCAGGATAACACCGCCGACAGTATTTTTTATCAGGTCCCGGGAAAGCATGGTGCCTGCGGACATAAGGCTGTATTTTTCATCACGGCTCACCGCCAATAAAGTGCGGCACTCCGTCCCGGCAATTTTAAGCGAACCATAAAAACCGTTAAAGGCACCGTAATCGGGATATAAAAACGACTCGAAATCCAGCCGCTCGAAATTATTAAACATCTTACCGTGATACCCCATAACCGTGCCCAGTCCCCAGCGGGTGTTAAAATTACCCAGTTTCAATTCCCTGATAACACCTTTCTTATTGACATATGCAATAGTTCGTTCGGTAAATCTCTCCCGGCCGGTTTTATCGCGGCGGATTTGAAAACTCAAACGCCAGTTTCGACCCAAAAACATCCGGGTGGTGGAAAGATATCCTGACTTCGATGACTCGGTTAAATTTCGGGTGAACCTATGGTTGAAATAAACGGTTTTGCCGGTTAACAATGGCATAGAGAACTGAAACGGTTGCTGTTGTTGAATCTCCAGGTCAGGCGTAAATGTCCCCATTGAGGTGGGGATATAAAACAGGTTGGGCACCTCATCCAGAAGGTAACGGTTGGTCGAATCAATTCCGTGCTCGATTATTTCCAGCAGTATTTCATACTGGGCGGAATCAATTTCGCCATTCAGTAAAGCTTCAGCCAGCTCGTCCTCCGAGGGTAAGACCACGGTCGACAGCTCCTGCGCCATCACCGCTTCTGTGGCTGAAATAAAAATGATTAAAAAGAATAGTGCTCTAATTTCCCCCTGACTCCCTCAATTCAGATTGTACTTGTTAAGCTTCCGGTACAGGGTACGTTCACCGATACCCATTATCCGGGCCGCTTCTTTTCGATTGCCGCCGGTTTCCTGAAGCACCTTGATGATTAATTTTCGTTCCATCTCCTCCATCGAGGAACTTGTCTCGACGGAAGCCATGTTTTCCCGGACCTCCGACACGGCTGGTTCACTGGGCAGATGAGCCGTAATCAGGTTGCGCAAATTGCGGATTTCATTACCCAGGGAAAGAATCGCCCTATAGATCAGTTCATGGCCGGCATCCTCAACTGTTTTACCGGTTGAGACGGGTAGGTTAGTAGAAACCGTGTGCTGTTCGGCAATGAAGTTTTCAACATCCCGGACATCTACCAGACCGGTGACTTTCAGGGCGGCCATGCGGGCGGAGAAATTCTTGAGTTGACGGACATTTCCCGGCCAATCGTATCGCATCAGCATTTCCAGGGCGGCATCGGTATAATCAAGACCTTTCTGGTCAGCCCAGAAATGCTGAAGTAACGGTTGTATATCATACCGTCGCTCCATCAGCGATGGTAAAATTATCTTCACTACCCCGATACGGAAATACAAATCTTCACGGAATTGTTTTTCCGCGATGGCTTCGGTCAGGTCGCGATTGGTAGCCGCCACCACCCGGACATCAGCCCGACGGGGATTCGAGGAACCGACCGGGTAAAAGGTTCCATCCTCAAGAACCCGAAGCAGTTTCACCTGGGTATCGGGTTTGGTTTCGCCAATCTCGTCCAGAAACAGGGTGCCGCCTTCGGCTTTGAAAAACAAACCCTCGCGCTTGGCTACCGACCCGGTAAATGCGCCGCGTTCATGACCGAAAAGTTCCGATTCCAGCACCCCCTCAGCCAGGGCGCCGCAATTAATGGCCACATACGGCTTCCTGTTCCGGCTGGAGGCGTTGTGAATCGCCTGGGCAACCAGTTCTTTGCCGGAACCCGAAGGCCCGATGATAAGCACCGAAATATCCGACAGTGCAATCCGTTCGATAACCCTAGCCACTGCCTTCATTTTAGATGCTCGACCGACTATTTTATAACGATTGAGCAGTTCCTTATCCGCTAAAACCTGATTTATCTTTTTCGAAATGCCCTCGGTTCCCAATCCCGTGGAAATGTGTCCATCGATAAATTCTTCGCGCGTATCATGGGCAATTTCATAATGAGATATACGCCAGATATCCGTCAAACCATGGTAACGGCGAATTTTCATGGCAACTCCATGATTCAAATCATTGCGGTTTTCGCCCACCAGGACCAAATCCAGCCGCCTTTCCCGGGCGGCCTGATAAAGCTCGGATATCTCCGTCACCACCTGGCCGATTTGTTCCCATTCAATATCTTCATAACTGTGACGTTCCCGGTCCGCCAGAATTATTATTTTTTCAGTAGCCGGCATACTCAAAAAAAATCCTCAGTTTCTATATTTTTTTTCTTTTCTTTTTTGACCTCTTTGCTTCTTAGAGGGCACTGGATGTCTATTCTGCACTAAAAATAAGTCAATTTCGTTCTTCACTTTATCCACCTTTAAAACACCGACCTGAACGCGGTCGCCCAGGCGGAAAGTACGGTGATTGCGACGACCTGTTAAACGGTATTTACTTTCTTCAAATTGATAATAATCATCATCGATGGTGGAGACTCGCACCAAACCCTCAACTCCCATATTGTCGATACGGACAAAAAAACCATAAGCGGTAACACCGGAAATAATGCCGGTGAATTCATCACCCAGGCGGTTGGCCATATAAGCGACCTGTTTTACTTTAACCGCCTGTCTTTCCGCGGCTTCGGCTGTTCGTTCGGTTTCCGAACAATGCGTCCCGACATGGTCAATAACAGAATTTATCCGCCGGGCAAAACTGACCGGGTAGCGGCCCTTTTGAAGCTTTCGTAACAGGCGGTGCACCAGAAGGTCGGGATAACGACGGATAGGTGAAGTAAAATGGGTATAATGCGTGAAAGCCAACCCGAAATGACCGATATTCCGGCGCTGGTATACCGCTTTCTGCATCGAACGCAACATCAGCTCATTGATAAACTCCGCCTCGGGTGTATCCTTGACCCGTTTTAAAAAACGGGCGAATTGTACCGGCTGGATATCTTTGGAAACCGCGAAGTTGTATCCCAGGGTACTGACCATATGAGAGAAAAAATCCAGTTTTTCAGGGTCGGGGCGGTCATGGACACGATATAAAAACGGTTGTGCCAGGTTAAAAACTTCCAGCGCCACGACCTTGTTGGCCAGGAGCATGAATTCTTCTATCAACCGGTGCGATTCCAGGCGGACGCGGTGACCCAGCTCCAGAACCTCGCCCTTCTCGTTAAGTATAACCTTGGCTTCGGGCAGGTCAAAATCCAGAGAACCCTCGCTGAACCGACGTTTACTGACAATATCCGCCAGGCGGCGGGCCAGTTTTAAATTCTCCGCTGCTTTTTCTATCTTCTTCGTGACCATCCCGGTATTATAAAATTCCTGCACTTCCTCATAGTTAAGTTTTGCCTGCGACTTTATAACCGTATCCACAATCCGCCATTTGAGTATTTTCCCTTTTTTATCGATGTCAATCAAGGCCGAATGAGCGAGGCGTTTACGGTTGGGTTTCAGCGAACAGACATCGTTGGATAAAACCTCCGGCAACATCGGAATCACCATTCCCGGAAAATAAAACGAGTTGCCGCGCTCAAAAGCTTCATTATCGAGCCTGGTTCCCGCTTCGACAAAATACGAAACATCGGCAATATGCACCCCCAGACGATAACCGAAATCCGTTTCCTCGACCGAAATAGCATCATCGTGGTCCTTGGCGTCAGAGGGGTCTATGGTGTAAATGCATTCTCTCGTCAAATCAAGACGGTTCTTCAATGCTTCTTCCCAGTTTTTGGCAGCCGCCTGTTCAGCTTCTTCAAGAACTTCCGAAGGAAATTCCTCAGGCAGGTTGAAACTTTTCAACACTGACAGCATATCCACCCCGGGTTCACCGGGCATACCGATCAACTCGGTGATTTCACCTTCGGGATTGGCATAGGGATTATCCCAGAGCGTCAACGCGGCTACCACTTTTTCCCCGTTGCGGGCGCCCATAGTCCGGTCAGGAGGGATATAAATATCGCGATGAATTTTAGGGTTGTCCGGGGTAATAAAACTGAAAGCACCACCGGTTTTAAAGACACCGACTATTTTCCGCGGTGTCCGCTCCACAATTTTGACCACCACTCCCGCTTGCCGTTCCTGCACCAGCCCGGTCAGACGAACCATCACCCGGTCACCATCAAGCGCCGTCAGAAGGCCATTCTGGGGGATTAGAATATCGACATCTTCACCTTCCCGCTCGACAAACCCCACTCCCTTTCGGGAAATGGAAATCCTGCCGACAACCACATTCAGGTGGTCCGCCACACCAATCCGGCCCCGTTTCAATCTGACCAGCTCCCCGGTATTAATCATTTCCTTTACGGAACGGCGGAACCGGGGGTATTCGTCAGATGAAATATCCAGAACCCGGGCCAGTTCCTTAATTTTCATGGGGCGGTCGGATTTAGACTTTATAAAATTGATAATATCTTTGGAATCCATAGAGCGAAAATAGAGAAAGGTGCCTGGTATGTCAAGCTAAATTGGCATAATTGTGCCATTATGGCAGATATTTCTTTTAAGTCGTTGCCGTTAAATAACTAATATCTTGATATTTAATTGTTTTATTTTTATCTTATATAGTTTCATTAATAATGAGCTTACCGATATGTTTGAAGTTATAAAAAGAATGATTCATAAACACCAGGCACCTGACTTCGACTGGCTTCAAATTGAAATCAGCAGTCATTGCCCGTCTTCATGCATTTATTGCCCTCACACGGTTTATAGGGACGATTGGCAAAACCGGTTCATGCCTTTGGAGGTTATTGAAAAACTTGTTCCGGCCTTCTCCAATACCCGACTTGTTTACCTGCAGGGTTGGGGTGAACCTTTTACGCATCCGGATTTTTTCAATATCCTTTCACTGGTTAAAAAAACCGGTTGTCTGGCGGGAACCTCAAGTAACGGTATGCTTTTGGATGAAAAGACGCTGGCATGCCTGGTTGATTCAAAGCTTGATATAATTGCTTTTTCACTGGCGGGTTTGGGAAAAACCAACAACCGCTTTCGCCGTGGAACAAATTACGATAAAATTATTGAAAATTGTCAAATACTGAAAAAAATCAAACACAAAAAAAACTCCTCCTTGCCGGTAATAAATATCGCCTATCTGCTAGTGCGTTCAGGTTTAAATGAGCTCGATGATTTGCCCGTGCGATTAAAAGACATGGGTATAAATCAGGTGGTTATCAGCACCCTTGATTTCATACCGGCCAGAGAGTTTGAACAGGAATGTCTTCATCCTCACAACGACCAGGAATACCAGGAATTAATAGCCAGTCTCGACGACACGGCCGCTCGGGCGGCCCGGTATGATATCAAACTTTACTATCATCTGGCTCACCCTGACCGGCGTTTTCAAATTTGCACGGAGAATGTCAGAAAAGCTGCTTTTATTGCTGTCGATGGTTCCGTGGCACCATGTGTTTTTATGAAACTGCCTATTAAAAAAGGTTTCTATATAGAAGATGGACATGAACAAGAATACATACCGCTGGTTTTCGGAAATATCAACGAGGAGCCTTTTGATATTATCTGGCAAAAAGGCGAATATAAAAAATTCCGGGAAGCTTTTACAACCACCCGGCCACCGCAGCGGTGTCTTCATTGTCCGAAACTCCATATGACATAATAAAATAAAAAAACCCGCCAAAGCGGGCTTTTTGATGTTATGGGAGTTTAGAAGGCACGGCTCAGATATCATCGTCCATCATTCAGCGCATTTTCCGGAATTCCCGGCGAGCCTGGTCAAATTTACCCCGGTCTCCGAAATTCATACATCGTTTACTTCTTATTTCATCCAGTTTTTTAAGCTGTTCATCGGTCAAAACCGACTGCATCTGTTTATGATGAGCGTATTGCATCTTTTGCATATCAGCTTTCAGACGAGCGATTTCGTCGATGGCCGCATTTACCGACGCCTCGGAAGATTTCCCTTCGTTCATAAGATTACGAAGTTTAATCCGGGCCTTTTCCAGGTCAGCCCGACGGTCTACTCTTTCCAAGGCAAAATCAGAAGACAATTTCTTTATCTTGTCTATCTGTTCCGGGGTCATGGCCAGTTCATCCTTCATGGCCAGAAGCATGCCCACTCCAGGTATATCCGCCCCGCCTTTCATTCCCATGCGGCCAAAATTCATACCTGTTCCGGAATTTCCGCCAAAGGGTCTTTGACCGAGGCCCATTGCCGAACCATCGCCTCGAGGGCACTGTCCCTGTCGGCTCCATGACGGCTGGGCTGCGACCATGGCGGCAACCAGCATCAGGACCACCAGCGTAATAAGGGTTGTTCTTTTCATGATGTATTCCTCCTTTTAAAAATAAATTAAATATCCACCTGCCGTTTTAAGGTCTTTCTCCGCGTCCCCGGCTTTTAAAATCTCTCATCTGGTCGAGCAGTTCGAATTCGAATTTTTCCTGAAACACGATAAACTTCGCCATCTGTTCCGGGGTCAATAACGTCTTAACATTATTAAAGAAATTTTTCATGATGACATTCTTTTCATTATCCAGTCGCAGAAGCTCGGACACAATTTTATCTACCTGGTCACCGGAAACATCTTCATTGTGTATGGATTTAACAAGTTTTTCCACGAGACCTTTTCTTTCATCCCAGATATTACTTATATCCCTCCTCATAGTCCGGAAAGAAGTTAAAAAAGCCACCTCATGTTCCTCTTCAAGGTCCAGAAGTTCGAGCATTTTCAGAAGCCGGAACTGTTCCAGATGCTTCCGCTGTTGCTCCATCGCTTCCATGTACTCGCCTTTTGCCCGGCCGAATGCTTTGACCTTCCCCGGCATATTCATCGGGGTATCCTCAGTGTCAACCTGGGCGAAAAACATCGGCGGACATAAGAAATCATCATAAAAACAATCATAACCCGAATAAGGCATCTTTTCATCTTCTGCCTGAACCAGGGAACCGGCCGTAAGAAATGCCGACACGACCGTAAAAAATAATATCTTCTTCAACATTATAGTAAATCTCCCACTTTAAAATTTTCTTCCAAATATTTTAACTCTTCTTCACTCAAATCATCGAGCAGCTGTCCGGCGGCGTCATAGATTCTTTCGGAAGTATAATCGCCTACCAGGATGTAAAACTGGTCATCGCTCAACTCATAATACTCACTCTCATCACGCAGAAGGGTATAACCGTCAGTATAAGACAAGGAACTGGTGAGTTCGACCGATGTAGAGGTGGGGGAAGTTTTATTAAAAAAGTCACCCAGCAGCGCCATCCCCACTATAAGGACTATCGAAGCTGCTATCCCGGCCAGCTTGTACCAGGTAAAGACCGGTTTCACCACTTTCGTATCTGCCGGCGTCACCCGGTCGATTTGTTTATTAATGCGGACTGTTAATCCTTCAATCTCAATTTCGCTTGGGTAAAAAAACTTATCCTCACCCATATCAACGGTCATGGCTCTCAACTCTTCGAAGAAATTACGGCAGAGGTCACAACCGGAAATATGCTCGGCAAGTTCCGGCGGCAGTTCCGACTGCCCGAAATAGAGCATCAATTCTTCCTGGTATTCTTTACAGTTCATGCCTGCCATCCTTTTTTCTTCATGTACTCACGAAGTTTCTTTACGGCTTCGCGATAATTGGTCTTGGCCGTACCCTCGGCATTACCGGTAATTTCGGCGATTTCTCCAAAAGAAAGGTTCTGGTAAAAACGAAGGTCAAACACCAATCGCTGCTGAACCGGTAGAGTAGCCATAAAATTGATAACCGTGTTCTTCAATTCTTTTCTCATTAATATTTTTTCCGGGGTTGCGTAATCCAAAGTTTCCGACGATGAATAGTCATCAGCCGAAACCACCTTACTTTTAGGTGAAGCCAGGTGGTTGAGGGTTTTATTGGTGGCGATACGATATAACCAGCTGTCAAAATGGGCTTCGCCTCGAAACCCCGACAAATTTTGCCAGGCTGCGACAAAAGTATCCTGAGCCAGGTCAAAAGCAACATCCCTGTTCTGCGTCATCCGGTATGTCAAAGCAACAATGGGTTTCATCATAATTCTCACGATTTCTGAAAAGGCGTTGCGGTCGCCCGCAACCGCTTTTTCCACCAACGGCTGTATTCTATCCCGGTTTAATTCTTTCATTATCTGTTTCTAATAATTTGACAGTTACCGGTTAAAAAAAGATTAATGGAAAACTCCGGGCAATAAAAAAAGCCGGTATTTGTACCGGCTTATTCAAATTTTAATTATGTCAATCGCGGCGACTGCGCTCCAGAACTTTGGTATAGTTGGCAAAATCCTCAATAACTTTGCCGGTTCCTCTGACCACACATGTCAACGGGTCGTCGGCAATGTTGACCGGGAGATTGGTTTCCTGCCGAAGGCGTTTATCAAGACCCCTTAACAGCGCCCCGCCGCCGGTTAAAATGATACCCCGTTCAAGAATATCCGAAGCCAGTTCGGGAGGGGTTCTTTCCAGGGCCTGACGGACGGCCTCGACCACTATATCCAGGGTTTCAGAAAGGGCTTCTCTGACCTGTACCGAAGAAATTTTGAGATTCTTAGGCACCCCGGCCACCAGGTCGCGTCCCTTGATTTCCATCGACAATTCCTTCTCCAACGGGAAAGCCGATCCGATTTTTATTTTAATGTCTTCCGCTGTAAGCTCCCCGATAAGAAGATTATAATTTTTCTTCAAGTAGCCAATTATGGCACTGCTGAATTCATCGCCGGCCACCCGGATGGAAGTATCATTGACTATCCCGTTCAGGGCGATGACGGCTATTTCGGAGGTTCCCCCACCGATATCAATAATCATGATACCCGAAGGCTGGTCAACCGGCAAGCCCACACCTATTGCCGCCGCCATGGGTTCCTGAATCAGGTAAACTTCCCGCGCCCCGGCATTTTCCGCGGAATCACGAACCGCCCGTTTCTCAACTTCGGTAATACCCGAAGGTACGGATATGACGACACGCGGTTTCATCAAATACTTATGCTTAACCACTCGCCGGATAAAATCCGCTATCAGCTTTTCAGACATTTCAAAATCGGCAATCACACCGTCCTTTAAAGGACGGATGGCTTCAATCCCGCCCGGTGTGCGCCCGGTCATTTCCTTGGCTGCCGAGCCTATGGCCAGAATTTTCCCGCTGCTTTTTTCAATTGCCACTACCGAGGGTTCGTTTAAAACTATTCCTTGATTGCGAACATACACCAGAGTGTTGGCGGTGCCCAGGTCGATACCGATATCATTCGAAAGAAGGTCAAAAAATCCCAAGTTAAGTCCCTTTAACTAAAGGCCTGTTGGTTGTTATTTTCATTCCAGTTACTTCATATATCGAAAAGAAGTAGCATAAGTTTAGTCTTAAAGTCCGGTCAGAGCAATAAAAAAAAGACCGGAAGGGTTTCTTCCAGTCTTTTTTTCCAAACGATGCAAAATCAGGTCATCGGGCCATCTGCTGCGCATCGACCACGGCAATAGCCGCCATATCGACGATTTCCGCAACATCCAGGGTGCGGTGCAGGACATGAACCGGTTTCGCCAGTCCCATAAGAATCGGTCCCACCGCCGTCATTCCCCCCAGAATCTTGGCGAGTTTATAAGCAATATTGCCGGAATTAAGGTCCGGGAAGATAAGCACGTTGGCTTCTTCTTTAAGCCGTGAGAAGGGGAAGTGTTTGGCCATATACTCAGGCAGCAGGGCGGTATCCGCCTGCATCTCGCCTTCAACCACCAGGTCCGGGGCTTTTTGTTTGACAATAGCCGTCGCCCTGGCAACTTTTTCCGATTCCGGATAACGGGCGGAACCAAAATTGGAGAAAGAGAGCATGGCAATCCGGGGCTCCACATTGAACGCCCGTGCAACATTGGCACTGCTGATGGCAATCTCCGCCAGTTCCTCGGCACTCGGATTGATATTTACCGTCGTATCGGCAAAGTAATAGACCTTATCTTTCTGAATCATGGCGAACAGACCTGAAACCCGGGATACTCCCTTACGCAGGCTGATGCATTCCAAAGCCGGCCTGATAGTGGTCGGATAATCCGATGATACTCCGGAAAGAAAAGCATCGCAGTCTCCCATCTCCAGCATCATCAGGCCGAAATAGGTCCGGTCACGCATTATCCAGTTGGCCATGTCGGCCGTAATGCCCTTCCGGGTACGCTTCTCATAATACTTTTCCGCATAGAGTTGACGTCTCTCGGAAGAAACGGGGTCGATAATTGCAATGCCGGAAATATCAATATCATGTTCCGCGGCTACCTTCTGGAGAACATCATTGCTGCCCAGAAGAATCGGGCGGGCAATTCCCTGGTTATGGGTGATTTGAGCGGCCTTCATGATACGAACGGAGTTACCTTCGGGGAAAACAACTTTCTTGGGAGCTTTTTTAGCTTTATCGGTAATAACATGCATGATAACCCGGCCTTT
>JAQUSF010000055.1 GCA_028715215.1 Candidatus Zixiibacteriota bacterium | reverse complement strand
AGCCTGTGCCCGCGTACTGTCAGAATCATTGACTGATTAACCAATAGCGGAATATTGGATGCATCGAATATGCGCTTGACCCGGGACACCCCCCGGAAATATTCATGGTTTCCCAGGCAGGCATAGACGCCCAGGGGGGCGGAGAAAGCCCTGAGGCGTGACAGGGCTCCCGGCAGCTGTGTCAGGTCATCAGCGACATCGCCGGTTACCAGAATCATTTCGGGCTTATAATATTCAGCTTCACCAAGCACCCGGTCAAGGTCATCTAAGGTGACATAGTGACGAAGGTGTAAATCGGTCAGATGCAGAAAACGCAAACCTTTCCATTCGGGGGGAAGCTGCGCCAATATAATCGGTCTTATATAAACTCGAACATCGGCAAATGCCCGGGCTACACCCGATACCCCCATGGCCATTGTAACCAGAGGCACTGCGGCGGCGGCACCTTTGAGAAAAAGACGGCGGTGCGGGTCGATTCTTTGCTCGAGCTCAGGGTCAAGACGGTGTTTAAAAAGACGACCGAGAAAATGTCCCAGCCAGTGAATAAAACCCGATACCGGCAACGACAGCATCAGAGCCACTTCCAGCACGAATACCAGTATCGCCAGCAAAGCGGCCGGCAGCGACAGCCACCGCTGAGTATAATATTCGCCCAGAGCCCAGAGGCTCAGCATGACCACTCCGATTACGGGAAGCGCCAGCGCCAGGCATCTGATTTTCCTGTTCTGCCACCATTCCCGGTTCAACATTCGTAACAGCAGGACTTTGACCAGTCCAAAAATGAGAATAAAAACAGCGGCAAAAACTATCGGGAAAAAGATTCTCATAAACAATATTTATTCAAGTTTGACGTTTCATGAACAACAGCTCATCGCCTTTAAGCATCAAACACCGGAAATTATACGAGGTTTCAGGAATTTTTAAAAGATTCCAGAACAATCGGAAAAAATATCAGTCTGTTTTACTTTTGCCAGACTGAAGGTCGCAGTATAATCAGAACGGTGAAAATTTCGAGTCGTCCCAGCAGCATTGAAAATATCAAGAGCCATTTACCGGCGATGGGAATCCAGCCGTAATTTTCAACCGCTCCCACCCCGGCCAGACCCGGGCCGATATTTCCGATAGTGGCGATAGAGCAGGAAAAAGCCGTGGTCAAATCGGGGACGAACATGGTCATAAGAATGGAAGTAATGACAAACAGACCGATGAAGAGGATAAAGAACGAGACAATATTGATAATCCGGTCGTCATCGACAACCTGGTCACCTATTTTTATCGGGGCTACCAGCCTGGGCTGGGTCAGTTTTCGAAGAATATTTATGGCCAGTTTAAACACAATCATTATGCGGACCATTTTCATACCCCCGCCGGTGGAGCCGGCGCAGCCACCGAAAAACATCAAAATAATCAGCATGAACCTGAGGAAATCGGGCCAGAGGTCAAAATCGGCGGTGGTAAAGCCGGTGGTGGTGACAATAGACACCACCTGAAAAACCGCAATTTTAACGGCCCCATAGAAAGGCTCGACATCCCCGGTCTGTTGCCGATAATGAGCGGCGAAAGCCTCTGAACTACCGGGGTCATTGCGGAAATGACAGCGGGCAACTTCCGCCGGTGCCAGGCCGTTAAAATAGAGTACCCCGACGGTTATCAAAACCGCCACAATAATAACACCATTATAGAAAATGAATTCACGGTTGAAAAACATGTTTTTTACCTCGCCCCGCAGGGCGCGATAATGCAGGATAAAGTTCACCCCCGCCAGGTACATGAAAAGAACAATAATCCACTGGATAAAATCGTTCTGCAAAGCTACCGAAGCGTTCCGGGTGGAGAACCCGCCGGTGGCCATGGTGGCGAAAGCATGACACACGGCTTCGAAAATATCCATTCCGCCCACTACCAGAAGTACCGTTTCCGCTCCGGTAAAAAGAACATAAACACCCCAGAGGATGGATACGGTCTGAGCCAGGCGCGGCAGAAGCTTGTCTTTAGCGGGACCGGGGAATTCCCCGCGGAACATCTGATATCCGGACACCCCCAGCGAGGGAAAAATGACTATCGCCAGGGTGATTATCCCCATTCCCCCCAGCCAGTGCGCCAGGGCTCGTAAAAATAAAAGCGACCGCGGCAAAGCCTCAACATCGCCGAAAATCGTCGCTCCGGTAGTGGTAAAACCGGACATCACCTCGAAATAGGCGTCGGTAAAGGCATTAAAGAGATTTTTAAAATCCTGGCCGGGAAGCGACATCAGATAAAGACATAAAGGAATGGCGAACCAGAACGCCATCGTCAGCCAGCCCAAAGTGACAATGGCAAAACCTTCCCTGATACCCTGCAAATAACGACCCTGACGGAAAGCATAGACCAGCAGGGAACCCACCCCCAGGCAAATGATAATTACCAGGATAAAACCGAATATTTCCGGGCGGTAAATTATTTTGCTGACCGCCAGAAAGCGGTAATCGTATATCCCCAAGCCCAGCGGCACCAGCAGTATCAGGCCCATCACCTGCATTATTTTTCCGATGGCATAGATGACGGCTGATTTGTGCATGCCCGGTCCTATTTAAAAAAACCGCGGGGTTTGAAAAGTTTGGCGATATCGTAAAGGTCTTTGTGATGGGTAATGATAATGACCTGGTCGGCGGCTTCAATTTGCGTTTCTCCGTCGGGCAGAATCATCTGCTCGCCCCTGACAATGACGCCTATCACCGCCGCCCGCTTGAATTTCCTGGCGATATTTTTAACCTTCTGGCCGGCAATATCACTTTCCGGCTCGACAATGAATCGCACCACCTCGATATCGATATGCGAAAGCTCCACGGCGGCCCCGATATGGCCTTTCGAGATGATATCAAAAATCGCCCTCACCGCGATAAGGCGGGGGTTGATGACATGGTCAATACCGATATTATAAAAAAGCCGGTCATGACGGGTTTCGGTCGAAATAGCGATTACCTCGTGTGCTCCCTCGGCCTTGGCCAGAAGAGTGGACAGAATATTGTAGTCCGACCCGTCGGAGATGGCGATAAAAAATGAAGCCGTATTGACATTGAGTTCCCGAAGTAAATCCTCGTTGGTGGCGTCGCCGTTGATTACCTCCAGCTTATCGAATATCCCGGCGAATTTTTTGGCATGCCTGATATCGGGGTCAACGAAAGTCACCTTGTACTCGGTTTTATCCAGCGCCTGAGCCAGCTGGATGGCGGCAAAGGAATTGCCCGTCATGATGATCTTACGGTTTTTCTTCTTTTCAATGCCGACCAACCTTAAAAACAATTCATGCGTTTGTTCCGGAAAAAGCGCGTAAACGGTGTCGTATGGTTCAATCCGGGTTTTGCCGTCGGGGATCATGCCCATTCCACGGCGGACAATTGTCGCAAAAAGGATTACTTCGGGGGCGATAGTCTGCCGGATTTCCATCAGGGTTTTCCCCGCCAGTTCCATATTTTCCCGGATGCGGTAACCGCGTAAAAATACCCGGCCGCCTGAAAAATTGGCTGATTCCACCGCATGCGGGCTCTCGATATACTGCAGGATCTGGTCCACCATGACTTTTTCGGGGTGAATAACCGAGGTGATGCCAATTTTGTCAAGGTCAATCAGGTCGCTGGCGGGGTCAAATTCCTGCGAGCGAAGCCGGGCGATTCGCTGCGGGACACCAAACTGGGCGGCCAGGGCGCAGACAACCATATTAACCTCGTCGTTCGGCGTTACCGCCAGCACCATATCCGCACTCTCGACCCCGGCTTCTTTTAAGGTTACCGGCGAGGTTCCGGAACCGCTGATAATCTGCATATCCAGTTTTTCCGAAAGGTCGGCGCAGAGTTTGGCGTCGAGCTCGATAAGTGTGAGCTGATGTTTTTCCTTTAGCAGTTTTCCGGCAAGGCCGTAGCCGACCACCCCGCCGCCAACGATAATGATTCTCATTGCCTACCCGCCGTTAAGGGTAATATTCTAAACTTAAAGCATTTAACCAATAGAATGTCAGACTATTTATTATCTTTAGCAATTAAAAATAACAGATAAATAAGAAAGCGCTTATAGGTAAAAAAATGACCCTTCTCATATTCTCGTGATCCTCCTTAAAGTGTAAAGCGCCTTAAAGCGCATTATTTGAGATTATCGAGACGAAATAGAGCATTCAAACAATAACAAAAGCCCGCCTGTACAGGCGGGCTTTTTTTATCGATTGCAAGGGGCCGATGTGGACATCGGCCGCTCACTTATGATAGTGTTATTTAATGTTCCGTCAGGTCCTGTTCGCCCTGGTGAATGTGACCTGACGGTCGAAAGCCGTCAGGGATGGCACCCTGACGGCACGATAATTTACAAAGTAAAAGTGTCAGTTCACACTCGCCTCCGGCGAGCAAGAACTGACACAACCCGGTAATATCAGATACCGTAGATTTCACCGTATTTCTTGTACATGTACGCCATCAGCGGCTGATGCGACAAAGTCTGGCCGGTGATTTTCTTGCACAGGTCATTAGCCCGATAACGCTGGCCATGTTTATGAATCTTCTCCCGTAGCCATTCACGCAAACCGAGAAAATTACCTTGTTTGAACTGTTCCAGCATATCCGGCATCTCCTTTTTGGCCTGGTTGAAGAACATCGCCGAATAGAGATTGCCCAGCGTGTAGGTCGGGAAATAGCCGAAATACCCCGATGACCAGTGAACATCCTGAAGGCAACCGTTGGCGTCCTTATCAACTTCGATACCGAAGTATTTTTTAAACCGTTCGTTCCAGGCACCGGGAACGTCGGCCACTTTCAGGTTCCCCTTGAGCAGTTCCCGCTCCAGTTCGAACCGCAGGAGAATATGCAGGTTATAGGTGGCTTCGTCGGCTTCGACCCGGATATACGAAGGCGTTACATAATTAACGGCGCCGTAGATGTCATCGAGAGAAACATCTTTGAGCGCCTCGCGGAAAATCCTTTTGGCTACCGGCAGGTAATAAACCCAGAATTCCTTCGAGCGTCCAACCTGGTTCTCCCACATGCGCGACTGCGATTCATGAATACCCAGCGATATCGATTCGCCCATCGGGGTACCGCCGTATTTTTCCCTATCGATACCCATTTCGTAAAGGGCGTGACCGGTTTCGTGCATGGTGCCGTAAAGGGCGTCGTTCATGCGGTGCGGATTATAGCGGGTGGTGATACGGGTGTCGCCGGGTCCCAACCCGTTGGTAAACGGATGGGCGGCAATATCAAGCCGCCCCGCCTCGAAATCAAAACCTAACGAGGCCGCCACCATTTCACCGAAAATTTGCTGAAGGTCCGTTTTATAGGTACGCTCGATAATGGTGACATCGGGTTTTTTCGGAGCCTCTTTTATTTTCGCCACCAGGGGCACCAGCTCCCGGCGAAGGTTTTCAAAAACTGTGACGATATCATCCACCGTGGCGCCGGGTTCGTAATTATCCAGAAGGGCATTGTAAGGTTCGCCGGTGTAGCCATAGGCTTCGGCTTTTTTCAAAGACAAAGCCACCACTTTTTCCAGCCAGGGCTGGAAATGCTTAAAATTGGATTCCTTGCGAGCCTGAACCCATTCATGGTGAGCCAGGCTGGTTACTTTAGAAATTTCTTCAACCAGTTCCCGGGGAAGCTTGGTTTCCTTGTCATATAACCGGTGGGTTTCCCGAATATTGACCGCCTCGACGGACTCCGGGTCTTTGGTTAACTCCGACCCCTCCAGTTGCGACAGCAGTTCGCCGATTTTTGGGTCGGTAAACTTTTCATGGGCCAGGCCGGCTAAAAGACTTGCCTGGGCCGCCCGATACGGGCTGCCTTTTGGAGGCATAAAACACTGTTTGTCGTAATCAAGAACCGCATAACAGGAACTGATAAGAGAAACCTCTTTAATGCGTTTTATCAGTTCATCATAAGTTTCCCGGGATGACATAGTTTGACTCCTAATCTTTAAAAACAAAATTTTATTATGAAGGTCAAGATATGCAATAACCTGACGAAAAGCAAACCGCCGCCTTAAAAAAATCTCCTAAAAAGAACATTTTTAACCGTTTAAAATGATTGATATAAAAAAAGGATAATTTTATATTCTGCTGAAACTGTTGGAGTTTTATGGCGCATTCACACAAACCCGAAGCCGACGCTCTGCTGGATAAGGAATTCAAGGTTCTCGACCATGGTTTCGTCCGGCTGGTGGATTACATGGGGACCGATGAATCCATAGTCCAGGCCGCCCGCGTAAGTTACGGCAAGGGTACCAAAAAAATATCCGAGGACCGGGGATTGATTCGCTATCTGATGAAGAATATGCATACGTCGCCTTTTGAAATGGTGGAGTTTAAATTTCACATCAAACTGCCCATTTTCGTCGCCCGCCAGTGGATACGGCACCGCACTGCCAATGTCAACGAATATTCCGGACGATACTCGGTCATGCCCGAGGAGTTTTACCTGCCCCGGCAGGAAGATATCTGTTTCCAGGCGATCGACAATAAACAGGGACGCTCCGAAAAGGCTATTCCCCCGGAACTACAGAAAGAATTTATTGCTTATTTGAAAAAATCACAGAAGGATACTTTCGAAGGTTACAGCCGCTTTATCGAAGCCGGCCTGGCGCGGGAAATCGCCCGGATTAACCTTCCTTTGGCTATCTACACCGAATGGTACTGGAAAATTGACCTTCATAACCTTTTCCATTTTTTGAAACTACGCCTTGACAAACACGCCCAGAGAGAGATTCGAGCTTACGCTGAAACCATGGCAGAGATTGTAAAGACGGTCTGTCCGATGGCATATGAAGCATTTATGGATTACCGCATCAATACTCTGAGTTTCTCTGGACCGGAATTAAAATTTTTACATAAAACACTTAAAACTACAAATTTAAAACTTAAGTACTTAACGGATATGGGACTATCCCAGCGTGATGCAGTCGAATTTCTGGAAAAAATTGAAACTATAAAGAAACAAAAAAAATAATTTTCTGTCCCGATCAATTAAGACTTAATTTATCCCTTATAAAACGACTCTAAAACAATTTTGCTACCGCAAAAAACCGCCTTAAAAAAGCTGTTTTCCCTTGACTTTAAGCCATTTATTTCTTTATTAATATAGAGTGTGTTGTCGGGTAAGAAATTTCCGGATAAACACAAGTAGTAAACGGTATTAGGTAATATTATTGGGGAGGTTGCATGAACGATTGCTCATGTCTTGCAACTTTAATTTCATTTACACTTTTAACAAGTCTTTTTATAACATTTTCTAGCTTACATCAAAATACCTTATACCAATTTGTCCAGTATCGAAGAAAAAAATTTAATATATAAGTGGGTTGAAAGTATGAAATACATCCGTTTCCTCACCGGCATCTTTATAATAGTGCTTCTTCTTTTTGGGGTATTCCATTCGTCCGTTCAGGCTGATACAAATAAAATATGGGCGGATTCTCTTCGGTCAATGGCGACTTCGGCAGCTGATGAACACGGTCTTCAGTATTATCTTGATTCTCTCGGTTATGACATTGATGTCGAGAACGATGAACTGGGCTGGGAAATATTCTGCGGCCAACCGGGACTAAATTCCGCCACCCTAATTATCGAAGTGGCGGGTTCGGCTGTTTATGCCACTTCCGGTTATTACCGGGCCGGGAATCCTTCCCAACTGTATCAGTTATTCGGACCCACGGCAGGTCCCGGTGATTCGGTTCAGTTTAATTTCTCCTCTTCCGATTCTTTCGGCTTCTACATGAAACCCAATCTTCCGGGTGAATACCACACCTGGTTATCGGAAACCGACCTCAACTCGGACCATTACGACCATGCCTGGGTTTTCGCGACCGGGGTTCCTCATGAATATTTAATTTGCTGGGAGGATTTACCGAACGGCGGGGATATGGATTACCAGGATTTGGTAATCAAGGTCGTTTTTACCAACCTGGTTCCGGATATTGTCTTTGCCGGGGGCTTAACGGATACCAGCGTTATCCAGTGCTCACAGGAAGAGATATGTTTTGATATTTCAGCCTATGATAATAATTGTCAGGGTGATTCCATATGGCTGGAAATGACTTACGGAGAAGGCAGTTTCACACCCCGGGCGGGACTTACCAGTATTAATACTTCCCATTGTTTCACACCGACAACCTCAGGTACATATACTTTTACCTTTGAAGTTGAAGATATTCTGGGCGCCTCAACCAGTCGTACCTTCACCGTCTATGTAGAACAGGCCAGTCCGCCTCAGGTTGTATTAAACGACACGAATGTATTTTTCTGTGAACCGTCGGAAATTTGTCTGCCGGTCTCCATCCTTGACCCCGACTGTGACATCGATTCCGTCAAATCCAATCTTGGCAGCTACAGCGGAACTGTTTCAAACTTTGACCAGATCGCCGGCTTGCATGAGCTGGGCGCTGCGGTAACCCAAATTAACGGCGGAGCTGACGGGAAGATTCTTTACAGAGCCGCGGATTTTGTGCCGCCGGTTAATTCTCTCTCGGGTGTTGACGTAACCCTGCCTAATTTTATTTTTGCCGGTACGGTTATTAAAAAAGGTTCCTTTTCTACCGAAGCCGCCGGCTATATGCTGGGCAGTCCGACCGACTTAACCTTTACCAATGTGGGAGCCGGCGGACCCGATGGCGGTAACGGGGACGGCTCCACTATCTTTAATTACGGCAACTGGTGTCAGTTGGGGTTCAATCAGGATATTACCACCTGTAACGGTGCCAGTGTCGATTTCATCGTGTTTACCAATACCTCAGGTTCCGGAACCGCCGAACTTAAATTTATGAAGGGGAGCACGGTTGTTTATACCCTGTTGCAGATCATTCCCGGTGGAACCGCCGGGAGCGGAAGCGGTGGTGTCAAGCTTGACCTGCCCGACGGCCTCACTTTCAACCGGATAGATATCAAAAGTACCCAGAATTCCTTTGAGGTTGATGCTGTTGCGGCCCGTACGGCTCCTTCCTCGAGCCTGTCCGATATTTGCTTCAATACCGATACCTCTGGTACTTACGAAGTCATCGTTACGGCTTATGACCATTGTGGTAATATCGGAGCCGATACCGCCTATGTTACCGTGACCATAAATAATCCCCCGGTGGCCGACGCCGGCAGTGATAAAACATATTTTGTATGTCAATTTGAACAGCTATGCTTTAACGTCAGTTTCACGGACCCGGACGATAACCTTGATTACGGGATCCTCTATTCCGGGCCGGGCACTTTGAACGGTAACCAGATTTGTTACACACCTACTACTGAGGGAACGACCACTTTCATTATCAAGGCGGTTGATGATTGCGGAGCCGTGGATTATGATACGGTAAAAGTAACCATTAATAAAAATGCTCCGCCGGTGGCGAATAATCCCTCAGCGGTCACGCAGTTTATGTGCCAGCCGCAGGAATTGTGTCACACCTTCACCGCCAGTGACCCCAACGGCGGCACCCTGACCTGGGCTTTGATAAACGGCCAGGGAAGCATCACGCCCGGCGGCCATTATTGTTTCACACCGGCCGCCTCTGGAACTTATAATGCCACGGTTACCGTCAGTGATTCCTGCGGCGCCAAAGACACTACCTGGATTACTTACAATATAACCATTAACTCGGCGCCGGTTGCCAACAATCCCACCAGCCCGTTTGCCGTCTTCCAGTGTGCCTCTTCGGAAATCTGCTACCAGTTTACCGCTACTGATGTCAACGGCGGTACTCTATCCTGGACCAAAGCCGGCGGTGACGGTACCGTATCAACCAATGGTCTCTGGTGTTTCACGCCTGCCGGCTCGGGGAGTTATGCGACCACGGTGGTGGTAACCGACTCCTGTGGGGCGAAAGATACTACCAGCCTGACTTACAACGTCACCGTTAACGGGGCGCCGACAATAGCTTTCGGCAACGATACCTCACTAACCCTTTGCTCACCCCAGGCGATATGCTTGAACTATCAAGTTTCCGACCCGCAGGGTCTTGACAAATTGATCGAAAACATGGTCTCCGGCTTCGGAACCATAGATACCGCCAACAACCAGGTCTGCTTTACACCCACCACGGGCGGCGCTTACGAGATAATTGTCGGCGTTACCGATTCCTGTAACGCCTATGATGTCGATACGGTCGTTGTTAATGTCGCCTTTGACGAGTGGGCCGTGATTAACTGTCCGACCGGTAATATCAACGTTTCTCTTTGCGAAGCCGACTCGGTCTGTCAGCTTCTGGATATCACACCTGCCTCCGCCACGGTAACTGTTTCGAACGGCGTTTACCGGAACGGCGAGGTCTGTTTCTACGCCGGCAACTCGGGTACATATAATATTACCGTGATAGCCGCCACCGGGTGTGGAGCGGATACCTGTTTACTGACTTTTAATGTTGATATAGGCCAGGCGGCTCAAATTGACTGCCCGGAACCCGGCGAAGTCTTCATCTGTCAGGCCGGGAATGTCTGTATCCCGGTAGGGGTGGTCGGCGGCGGAACCATCACGGTTTCACCCCTCGGTACTTACAGCGGCGGGAATCTTTGCTTCCCGGCCGACACTACCGGTCATTACGAAATAACCATGATAGCTTCTACCGCCTGCGGAGTTGACACCTGCGTGGTGATAATGGATGTCACCATCAACAGCGCCCCGGTGGCGGTTGACCCGGTCTCACCGGTCGATACTTTCCTTTGTAACCCGGGTCAGATATGTTACCAGTTCCAGGCTGCCGATGTAAACGGCGGCACACTTACCTGGAACCGCGTTTCCGGTAACGGTACCGTAAGTTCCGCCGGCCTGTGGTGTTTCAATGCCGCGGCCAGCGGTACCTACACCGTGAGCGCCCGGGTAACCGATTCCTGCGGCGCTTTTGACGACGTAACTTTAACTTACAATATTGAAGTCAACAGCCCGCCGGTATTCAGCTTCGGCAACGACACCACCCTGTTTATCTGTTCCTCGCAGATGCTGTGTGTTCCCTATACACTGACCGATATCAATGATAATATCCAGGCCGTAACCCTCATAGCCGGTAACGCCACTCTCTACCCGGCCACCGGCGAGCTATGCTTTACCCCGGCGGTCGAGGGCCTTTACCAGTTTATCGTTAGGGCTACCGATTCCTGCGGGGTATTTGACGAAGATACCATTAATGTTAATGTGGATTTCAACGCTCCGCCGCAGGTAAATGCCGGCGCCGACCAGACGGTTTTCCAGTGTGAAATTTACGAAATTTGCTGGCCCACTACCACAAGCGACCCCGACAATAATCTAACTTCCGTGGAACTGGTTTCCAGCCCCGGTACTTTTGACGGCACCAGCATTTGTTTCACGCCTTCGGTCACCATGAACTACGAGTTTATTCTGAAAGCCACCGACGACTGCGGCGCGGTCAGTTATGATACGGTGGTCGTTTATTATACTCTGAATATTCCACCGGTCGCCAACGCCGGCGCCGACCAGACTTTATTCCAGTGCACCCCGGCCGAAATTTGCTGGCCCGCCTCATGCAGCGATGCCAATGGAAATCTGAGCAGCTGCACCCTGGTTGAAGGCCCCGGCAGCTATAACGGCAGTAATATCTGTTTCACTCCTGCCGCCAGTGGCCTCTATACTTTTGTTCTTGAAGCGGTCGATGCCTGCGGCCGCAGTGATTACGATACGGCGGTTATTAATGTGACCATTAACTCCGCTCCGGTCTGTGTCGTTCCGGATGATACCACCATATTTAAATGTGCCACCGGCGAGGTTTGCCTGCCGGCTTACGGCACTGATATTGACGGTAACCTGGATTACTGCCAGCTTATCTCCGGCCCCGGCTCGCTGGTTAACGACCAGTGGTGCTACACTCCGGCCGCCAACCAGACCGTGACGGTGGTTATGAAATGCGTCGATGATTGCGGTGCGGTTTGCCAGTCGCAATTTAAAGTAAACTTTGAAATCAACAAGCCGCCGACGATTGCTTTCGGAAACGATACCGCCATCTTCTTATGCGAGTTGCTCCCGGTTTGTCTGCCGTACTCCGTATATGACGCTAACGACCCGAGACTGAGAACGGTCAGCCTGGTTTCCGGTTCCGGTACCCTTGACGAAGACAACAGCCAGGTCTGTTTCACACCAACCGGTGAAGGACTATATACTTTTATTATCAAGGTCGAAGACGAATGCGCCGCGACGGACTACGATACTATCAACGTTAACATTACCGTCAATACTCCACCCGTTGCTCAGGCCGGTGAAAACCAGTCTCTGTTTTTGTGCGACTCGGTTTCAATTATCTGCTGGCCGGCTTCATGCAGTGATGCCGATGGCAACCTGGAGGATTGTCTGTTCAACGGGCCAGGCGATTTCAACGGCTCCGAGATATGCTTCAATCCCGTTGTTACCGGTAATTACCTTTTTACCTTGAAGGCTATCGATGATTGCGGTGAGGAAAGGCTCGATACGGTCACGGTTGCGGCCGTTATCAACTCGCTGCCGCAGGTATCCTTCGGAAATGATACCGCCGTTTTCCTGTGCGGGCCTACCGAAATTTGTGTCGGTTACGAAATTTACGACCCCGACGGCCCAGCGGGTTTGAAAGAGCACCTTATTTGCGGCTACGGCACTATTGACACTGCCGACAATCGCGTCTGCTTCACCCCGACCGAAAGCGGCGTCTACGAAATAATAGTCGGAGTTACCGATTCCTGCACGGCGTTGCCTAAGAGCTTCATGCCGCAGGTCGATACGATTAAAGTGACGGTTACTTTTGGTGAGTTTGCCAAAATTGATTGTCCCGCCCAGCCGTATAACGTCAACCTGTGCGCGGTTGACGAGGTTTGCCAGATGCTGACAATTACCCCCGGCGACGCCATTGTCACCACCTCTTTCGGTACTTATACCGGCGGCGACCTGTGTTTCCAGGCCGATACCTCGGGTACCTACAACATCCGGGTTATTGCCGAGGCTTCCTGCGGAGCCGACACCTGTTACCTGGTCTTTAACGTCAATATCGGCGAGGAACCGCAGATTGACTGCCCCGCCCCGCAGTCCAAATTCATCTGCACAGCCGGCACGGTCTGCATACCGGTCGGAGTCATGGGTGCGGGAGCTATAGTTTCCGTCAGCCCCATCGGTACCTACACCGGCGGTAATCTCTGTTTCCCGGCCGATACCAGCGGTCATTATGAACTGCAAATGATCGCCACCACCGACTGCGGCGCCGATACCTGCCTGGTCGTGGTGGATATCGATATCAACAGTCCGCCGGTAGCCGATGACCCGGCCAGCCCGGTGGATACCTTTATATGCAACCCGGTTCAAATATGTTATCAGTTTACGGCCGACGATATTGACGGCGGCTCCCTTACCTGGAACCGCTTGGCGGGGGTAGGTACTGTCAACAGCAGCGGTTTGTGGTGTTTCAACGCCAACGGCGATGGTACTTATGCGGTGACGGTTGTCGTTACCGACGCCTGCGGCGCCAAAGATACTACCGGCCTGACCTATAACATATCTCTTAACTCGGCGCCCGTGGTGACTTTCCCGGCCGATACCACCATCTTCCTGTGCAGTTTGAGCAATATCTGCATCGGATACACGGTAACCGATATTGATGATAATCTTTCCACGGTGACGCTGGTCAGCGGCGACGGAACCTTGAACACCGTTGACAGAAAAGTGTGTTTTGACCCACCCGCAACCGGCAGCTACCAGTTTATTATCGAGGCGGTGGACGCCTGCAACGCTTCCGACCGGGATACCATTAATGTCAATATCCAGATGAACCGGCCCCCGGTTATCACTTTCACTGCCCCGGAACCCGAGTTCCTGTGTGTGAGCGAGCCGGTCTGTCAGGCGGTATCAGTGAGCGACCCGGATAACAACCTTGATTCCGCCTATGTCTCCAGCGGTCCGGGAACCTATCACAATGGGCAGGTATGTTTTACCCCTGCTGCTTCAGGAGACTACTTTATAACCATCACAGCTGTGGATAAATGCGGGGTGGCCGTCCAGTCCGCACCGATACATTTTGCCGTAACCCTCAACTCACCGCCGGTATGTATACCGCCGAACGATACGACCTTCTTCCAGTGCCAGCCGTATAACGTCACCCTGGTAATCACTTCCAACGATGTCGACGACAATTTCGACCATTGTGAAATCATTTCCGGGCCCGGTTCGATAAACGGCGGCTACTGGTCATACGCCCCGACTACTAATGAAAGCGTCAAGGTGGTTTTTATGTGTCTTGATGATTGCGGCGCCTTCTGCAAGGATTCCTTCCTGGTTAATTTTGAAATCAACCGCGCCCCGGTGGTCAACGCCGGCAATGATACGACCTATTTCCTGTGCCATACCCAGACCATCTGTCGTAACATCAATACCACCGACATAAATAATAATATCATGTCGGTTGAGATGTTAACGCCGGTCGGTACTTTCGACCAGAATACCGGCGAATTATGCTTCTTAGCCAACTACGGTAACGGCAGCGATAAAACCTATAATTTCATTTTCAAAGCTACTGATTTCTGCGGGGCTGTGGATTACGATACCCTTAATGTCGGCGTGGATTTCAATTCCCCGCCGGTTATCGATGCCCCGCCTGATTTCGTGGCGTTCCTCGACCAGATCGGCGAATTGTGTTTCGATGTTATCGTCACGGACGAGGATAACAACCTCTCCGGCGTTACCATTGCGCCTTTCGGAACCTATAACGGCAGCGGCCAGGTTTGTTTCACCGCTGATACGACCGGTACTTACTGTTTTAAAATCACCGCCACCGACGAATGCGGACAGGTCTCTACCGACTCCGTCTGTATCGAAATTCAGATTGATGAATGCATCCATGTTCAGATTGAAAAAGTCCATAACGCCATCCAGGGTCAGTATCAGCTGGTGGATATTTTCCTCAACGGTTCCGGCAAGGAACTCGGCGGTTACGATTTCCTGATAGCTTACGATGCCTCCGCCCTGATTGCCACGCGAATACTGCCGGGGAATCTGATTGAGACCTGCGGCTGGGAGTATTTCAGTTACCGCTTCGGTCCTTTCGGCAACTGCTCGAACGGCTGTCCTACGGGCTTATTGCGTATCGTGGCGCTGGCTGAAACCAATAACGGCGCCTACCACCCCGGCTGTTTCTTAAACGGCATGGTCGGCACCCTGGCATCCATCGAATTCCTGATATCCAACGACCGGACGCTGGAATGCCAGTTTGTCCCCATCAGTTTCTTCTGGATCGACTGTGCCGATAACTCCTTCGCCTCCCGGCACGGGGATACCATGTGGGTGGACCGTGAAATTTACGATTTCGAGTTTAACAATATCACCAACCACAATTACGGTCTGCCCGGTTACTACGGCGTTCCCAATTCCTGTCTGATCGGTGAGAAAATCGTGCCGATGCGCTGTGTGGACTTCATCAACGGCGGTATCGATATCATCTGTGCGGATTCCATCGACCTCCGCGGCGACATCAACCTGAACGGCATCGCCTATGAAATCTCCGATGCCGTCATGTTCACCAATTATTTCGTCTTCGGCCTGAGCGCTTTTGGTCAGTATGTCGAGGGCGCCATCGCCGCTTCCGACGTCAACGCCGACGGTTTACCTCTTACGGTGGCCGACCTGGTCTATCTCATCCGGGTCATCATTAACGACGCCCAGCCGTTTTCGAAACCGATTTTCGACGGGTCTTCGCATTTGGCCGATTTTGAAATAATCGATAATGTCCTGACCATCACCTCGGCAACAACCCGCATCGGAGCGTTGCACCTGGTAATCGAGGGTAAAGCCGAACCGACCCTGCACGAGAAGGTGTCAGGAATGGAGATGCTTTCGCACTTTAACGGGGAAAACACCAGGGTCATTATCTATAATATGAAGGGCAAGACTTCCCTTGACGAAGGTCCGGTGCTTGTAATCAACGGTCCCGACAAAATCAAAAATCTTGAAGCGGGCAGTTTTGACGGACAGGTAATGACAGCCCGGATTGTTGACAACCTGCCGAAAGACTTCACGCTATCACAAAACTATCCCAATCCGTTTAACCCGATAACGACTATCGAGTTCACTCTGCCTGAGGCATCCGAATGGAAACTGACGGTCTACAATATTCTGGGCCGGGTCGTGGAAACCTGGTCCGACCAAAGCAGTCCCGGATACTATAAAATAGAGTGGGATGCCTCTCGGTACGCATCAGGTGTTTATTTCTATCGTCTGATGGCTGGTAAATTCAGCGCCACCAAAAAGATGGTTTTGCTCAAGTAGTTGCGCCTGACCTGTAAACTGAAAAAACCCTCCGCCTGGAGGGTTTTTTTTTAAAATATGGTCGAATAAAGTCACTTATGGTTTCAAGTCCACCACGGTCGCCCCCCAGCCGCCCCCGCTGCCCCCTTCGTGATGAAATGATTTGACCTGCGGGTGACTCTCCAGAAGCTTCCTGACTATCTCCCGCTTTACCCCGATCCCCTTTCCGTGGACTATCCTCAGCTTAAGAATGTTCTTCTCCAGACAGACACGAATATACTCCAGAACCGCTTCTTTTGTGTCCTCGGGGGCAAACATATGCAAATCAAGAGTACCGTCAACCGGGTACTCTATCGCACCCATTTCGTCATCGACCATTTAAGACTTACCTTAATTTACCATTTCTCTTTTATAAAATTAAGTTATGCCCTTTTCTATGACAAATATTAAAAAAAGAAATTTCCTGCTCTTATTCGACCACTGCGATTATGAAGCTATTGCCCTGACTGAAGAAATAACTTATATATGATGCTTATTGAATCGAGAACTTTAACAAACGGAGATAACCATGACACCCGCAACCACCCTGCCGCCTTCCCCGACCTGGGATCTGGATTCAATTTTCCCCGGGGGAAGCAAGTCCGTCGAATTTAAAAATTTTCGTCTGAAAGTAAAGAAAGACCTTTATGACCTCGCTGGTCTTCTTGACCGACTGCCGGTCACCTTAAATGACCGGTCCAGATCTTCCTGGATTGACTTCGTTCTTAAATTCCAGAATCTGCTGTCGGACATCTATACCGTGATGTCTTTTGCCAACTGCCTGGTCTGTCAGAATGTATCTGATTCGGAAGCCCACCGTATCAACAACGAGGGAGACGCTTACAAAGCACAATGGGATACTTTGTACAGCCGTTTCGAAGCGCTGGCTTTGAAACAGGATGAAAACGAGTGGCAAAAATTCATCACTAACGAACAGGTTAAAGAAGTCTCCTTCTATCTCAATGAAATGCGGGAAAAAGCCAAACGTAAGATGCTCCCCGAACTGGAGGCGCTGGCTCTGGAACTGGCTGTCAACGGTTACCACGCCTGGAATCACCTTTACGACAAGATGGCCGCAGATATCAGGGTGACTTTCAAGGAAAAAGACGAAGTTAAGACCCTGTCGATGGGTCAGCTGGCCACCCGGTTTTCCGACCCCGACCGGGCGGTAAGACAGCAGGCTTTTGAGAAGCTGACCGAAGGCTGGCAAAGTCGGGTTGACCTGGCGGCCATGATTCTCAATGCCCAGGCGGGCTTTCGCCTGACCCTGTATAAAAACCGCAGCTGGGAGACGCCCCTTTATGAACCGCTGACCATGGCTCGTCTGCAACCGAAAACGCTCGAAGCCATGTGGCGTGTCATTGCCAGGGAAACACCCCGTCTGGCGCCTTATATAGAAGCCAAGAAAAAAATACTGGGAATCGACCGATTCCGCTGGTACGATGAATTCAGCCCCTGCGGTAAAGCCGACAAACTATATCCTTTCGATGAAGCCGGGCGGTTCATTATCGACAACGTCAAGGATTTCTCGGAACATATGGCTGATTTTATGAAAATGGCCCTGGCCAAACGCTGGGTCGAAGCCGAAGACCGTCCCGGTAAAGCGGGCGGCGGCTGGTGCACCAGCCTGAAATCTTTCAAACAGAGCCGTATTTTCATGACCTACGCCGGAACCTTCGAAAACATGCTGACGCTGGCTCATGAACTGGGTCATGCTTATCATGGCTATATCCTCAAAGACCGGCCGTTTTTCGCCTCTCGTTACACCTTGCCCCTGGCGGAAACCGCTTCCATTTTCTCGGAAACACTGGTTCTTGATGCCGCCCTGGAAATGTGCACCGACCCGCAGGAAAAAATCATGCTCCTCGACCAGAAACTTCAAGCCGCCTACACCATGTTCACCAATATCCATTGCCGTTACCTGTTTGACACTGAATTTTATCGGGAACGTGAAAACGGTACCGTTGATAAAAACCGCCTGAACGAACTGATGATGACTGCCCAGAAAAAAGCCTTCGGCAGCCTGCTCGACGAATCGGGGTACCACCCGCTATTCTGGTGCAGCAAACTTCATTTCTTCATCACCGACCAGCCCTTTTACAATTTCCCGTACACTTTCGGTTACCTTTTTGCCGGGGGTGTCTATGACCGGGCTAAGAAAGAAGGCGCGTCTTTTGCCGATAAATACCGGGCTCTACTGGCCGATACCGGCAGTATGACCTGTGAGCAGGTGGCTCAAAAACACCTGGGGGTGGATTTAACCAGGGACGACTTTTGGGTTGACGCCGTCAACCGGGCCCTGGCCAACGTGGACCAGTTCGCAAAACTGGCTTCACATCTGTAAATGAATCGACCGGCTGACCGCCAGGTTTAAAATAAATAAAAGCCCGTTAAAAATATCTTTTACGGGCTTTTTCCCCATAAAAACCGGATAACCTGATTTTGACCGGGAGCTTTTATTTGATCTTCTCGATATCTTCACCCTTACCCAGCATGACCAGGATATCACCGGCTTTAATCCGGTACTGACCGCCGGGGGCGAAAGTCACCTGCTCGCGGACACTGTCCTTGATGGCAATCACCTGAACATGGTATCGGGTAAGAAGTTGCAGCTCCAGCAGTTGTTTGTTGATGAAATTATCCGGCGGAGTCAGCTCCGCGACATAATAGTCCTCGGTCAATGGCAGAGAATCAATCAGGTTGGGTTTGGCCAGAGATTGCGAGAGCCTCAAAGCCATCTGCTGTTCCGGAATAATCGCTTCGGAGGCGCCCACCTTGGTAAGTATACGGGCATGATCCTCAGAATTAGCTTTGACGATAATCCTGCGGGCTCCCAGTTCCTTCAAATGCAGTGTAATCAAAATTGCCGCATGCGAATCCTTGCCGGTGGAAACCACGAAACAATCATACCCGTCAACTTCCAGATTCTCCAGAAACCGGCGGTCTGTGGCATCGGCCAGTATCGCCAGATGAGCATATTCATTAAGCGACTGAACTTTCACCTTGTCACTGTCAATGGCCGTCACGCGGCAGCCCAGGCTGGACAATTCCCGGGAAACCGTAGCACCAAAATTACCCAGCCCGATAATAGCAAAATTTTTCATCTTCTTTTCTACCCTATCATAACCTGTTCATCCAGATAGACTATTTCTCCCGACCGGGTTGGACGTGCCAGGTTGTACACCAGTGTCAGCAAACCTACCCGGCCGATAAACATTAATATAATAATAAGTATTTTACCCGCCTCATGTAATTGAGAGGTCGTTCCGAGAGATAAACCGACTGTCCCGAATGCCGAAATGACTTCAAAAAGACTTTCCACAAACCAGCCGTAGGTAAGATGATGCGGCAGAGGCTCTTCCTCGGCAAACATCAGCAATACGAAAACCAGCACTATTACCGCCATCGCCGCCAGCATGACCGTCAACGCCCGATGAATGGAATCATCACTGACGGAGCGATTAAAAGCCTTGACCGACCGCCGACCCATAAAACGGTTACAGGCCATCAGAAAGATAATACCGAAAGTGGTAGTTTTGACACCACCGCCGGTGGAACCGGGACATGCCCCGATAAACATCAGGATAATCGTAACCAGTAAACTGACTTCCGTAAGATTTGTCTGCGTTATAGTATTGAATCCGGCCGTGCGGCTCGTAACCGCCTGAAAAAAAGCATTGGCCAGACTGTGTACCACCCCCATCTCACTGTAAACATTCCGGTACTCGGCCAGCAGAAAAGCCGCCGTGCCGGCCAGAATAAGAAAACCCGTCACACTCAGACAGAGCTTGGAATGAAGAGACAATCTATTTTTTTTCGTGAGGCTTCTTAAAAACAATTCCCGGATTACAATAAAACCCAGACCGCCGCTGATTATCAACAGGGAAAAAACGCCGATGGCATACAGGTCATGGCTGTAACTTTCCAGGCTGTTGGAGAACAGCGAGAAACCGGCATTACAAAAAGCCGAGACGGAATGAAAAACAGAATAAAACAGCGCCCGCCCGCAAGACATCTGACTTTTAAAACGGAAAAATAACGCCACCGCGCCTGTCAGCTCTATGGATAAAGTGGTCAGAAACACCGCTTTCAACAATGCACCGGTCTTCGCCTTCGGGTCACCCCCCAGAGTCTGAGTGATTACCAGGCGGTCCTGAAAAGATATTCTCGGAAACATCGAAATTAAAAGCATCGTGGTAAAAGTCATGATTCCCAATCCGCCCAGTTGAATCAGCAATAAAATAACGACCTGGCCGAACAGTGAAAAAGAGCCTCCGGTATCAAGGACGGTCAGTCCCGTCACGCAGACGGCCGAAGTAGCGGTGAAAAGAGCATCGACAAAAACTACCGGTTTCCCGGTAGAGCTGACCGGTAAAAGAAGAAGCAAAGTACCCGACAGGATAATCGAAATGAAATACAAAATTACCTTGCGGTCGGGTTTGGTACCAAGCAGTTCCATAACATCTAATTATACAATATTATCATGACATGTAAAAAAATAAAAATTAACCTCCAGCCTAACGGTTTGAAACCTTTTTTCAACCTTTTCGTAATTCTAACTAACGACATTCTCTTAACTTAATATACAGGAGAAAGTTACATGGTAAAAAAAATTACCCTGGTCATTATACCCATTATCCTTATTATTCTGGTTTTATTCTTTGTCTTTGATTCCAATGCTAAAAAGAACGACGTTTTAAAGACTGTCGCCGTCGCCAGGGGTTCAATAATAGAAAAAGCCCTGGCCATAGGGACCATTGACCCGGAAAAGGAGATTTCAATAAAATCACCCATCGCCGGTATTGTTAAAAAAACATTCGCCGATATCGGCGACCAGGTAAAAGTCGGTGACCCGCTTTTTGATATCGCCCCCGACCCAACCCCGGT
>JAQUSF010000145.1 GCA_028715215.1 Candidatus Zixiibacteriota bacterium | reverse complement strand
CGACAATTTAGCCGGTGGCCCACAGCTTGCTGTGGGTATTTAACATAAAAGTTTTCGCAGGGCGGAACCCTTTAGCGGTTCCGCCTTTTTTAGTTCTGTCAGGTCCTTTCTCCGCCTTGGCGGGGATAAGACCTGACAGCCTCTTATATACCTTGACAGGTATAACGGTGCGCGATATCTTTAATATATGTCCAAACTGAAAAGATTTTATAGTCCGAGGAGAGAATGGGTCAAGCCCCAAGTCGGCTTGACCTACCCGAACTACAATGTCTGGTGTATTCTCTTATTATTTCTTATTTTGGTTAATCATGTTAGAAAAATGTTAGAAAGATACGTATGTCAACATAGGAGCAAACTCCAAGTCCAGAATTGATAAACTGCAAGGCTGGTAGACATGGAGCCGTTGTAGGACGATTTTTTATGTTTCTCTCTATCGAGTATGGGTGTATTATTGTTGAACCTTTAGGAATTAGAATATGAAAGAACGTTTCCGCATTCTACTGCGACTACCATTTCTCCTAACTCTGACTTTGCTCATAATCAATGATCAATGGCTGAAGGCGGCTTATCCGAATTGGCTCACTGGGAAGCTATCCGATTTCGCGGGATTATTCGTATTTGTGGTGTTTCTGTTCGTGGTTTTGGGGCAACGTGTAAAGACATCGAGGGAGTCACAAGTACTGCATTTTCTGGTCGCAGCTATGTTTGTGGCCTGGAAACTGGCACCGGTTGAGATCCTAATTGGTTGGCTTAGTGGTGTAACAGGTTTGCTGATGCCGAGCCGAGTGAAGGATCCAACCGATTTAGTAGCATTAGTGACGCTTCTATTAAGCTACAAGTGGTTGAGTCTATCGACGGTAACTAATCCCATCAGGATCCATCCCCAGTTCTTCCGAAAGACTCTAATGGTGATGGTCCTACTGGTGACTGGCTGGTCCCTTATAGCTACATCATATCGCTGGATACCCCATAAGATTAGCCCGGAAACAGGCGTCCTCAGTCGCCTTCAGATTGCTGAAGTACTAGAAGTTGTTGAAAAGACTATGAACGAGAACGGATTCCCGGTCCATCGACGGGAAACAACCGATTCAGGTTCTTACAGATTCTTCTTCTCATGGACCATCGATGCAACTGTAGTGGGGAAGGGGAAGGGAGGCAGTTTTTTCTTAATTCCTGCCCCCGGCGTTCCATCACATCCGAGGTTTGAAGGAACGCTCGAATTGTCTCAAGACACAAGCGTGGGAACTTGGAACGTGGATGCAGTTCTGAGGGCTCACGGTGTTCAATACGATGAAACAAAGCTGACGGAGGCAATCCGAGAACTCTTGTATGTGCATCTCAGAGAGAAATTGAATGAGTAAAAGCGTGTACTTAGTCGTATTGTTGCTTGCCGTCGCAATTAACAGCAGTTTAAGAGCTAATGACGATATCGAGTTCGCTGACGTCAAGGGATTCCTACTACGACAGCCATATCGTATTATAGCCTTCAAGCAGTACGTTGGTTGGGCCATTGCTCAAGAGCAATTCACCGAACAGTTCTTTACGGCAACCATTAACATCTGCTCGTCTGAAGGACTGTCGAGAGATAGCACGGCACTCTTCCACAGTCTAATTGAGATAGATTCTCTAATTATCTTCACATATGTCCCTGTTGCAGGCGATAGTACCTGTATAATTCGAGATGTGAATGGAAAGGCACTCCAGGTGTTGGAAACTGATTCACCGATAGCACCTACTACTGACTTTGCTACCTCATTGGCAGAGCGCATAAGTCAATACGGATTGACAATGCAACAATACAATCGGCTGAGGGCATCCAGAAAAGACCCGGGTGGATATACTCAGCTGGGGCTCTCAGTTGCACTTGTTGCCTTAGGAGTATACGGGCTAGTCGAGGGTGACGAAGGCGGAAAGATTACAGGTGGTTTGGCAGTGCTTGCGTCCCCGTTTGCAATAGTAGGCTCCGTCCGTCAGATTGGTGAAGACCGTCGTCGGGAGAAGCAAATATCTGAACTCACTCTGAAGCTCAAGCTAGGCTTTTAACCAAGGTTAGGACAGGGTCTTCGAAAAGTTCGCAACAATCCCCTGACATTGGGTTATAAGTAACAGTAGGTCGGGTTCCGAGCAAAGCAGAGCGTAGCGAGAAACCCGACAAAAGACAAGTTATTATTTTAAGGTAAGTATGACGAGTGAAAAAGATGTCGGGTTTTTCATCCGCCCCAGCGGATTCAGAACCCGACCTACGAGAACTATATGAATTATGACTATAGAAATCTTATGGATTCTGCCTGGATGCAGCCAATGTGGACTGGTGTTGACTCAAGTTCTCTTGATTTTTTGTATGAACAAACAGGTCAAAGAATTAGAAAACATTATCGTTATCAATATAAGCAATGTGAATCTGATACTTCTGAACCCGGTGGTCCAGGAGGCGGTGGTGATGGACTTGGTGGAGACGATACTGATGATGATAGTGGGGGGTTGCTTGATGGCGGTGGCTGTGAAGGAATATGGGTCACTTACACAGTTAACGATTATATATATTACCTTTACGATGAGGGAATACTCCTGGCAACCTTTGATAAAAATGATAGTGTAATAGATTTATTTATCAATGGTCCATCAGGACCAATTTGTACTTATTCTAAAAATGACTATACTAAAATGCACTACTTCTTGAAGGATCAAATAAATTCTAATCGTGTTGTTATGCATATGCGGACAGATACACTAACAAGACAATATGTATCTGAATATATTAATTATCAGCCTTTTGGTGGTATCATAGAAACCTATGGTTCCTATGACACTCCATATCGTTTTACAAATAAAGAGCATGACCAGCATTCTACTTTTGATTATTATTATTTTGGAGAGCGTTATTATAATCCTCGCACCGGAACCTTTACTTCAATTGACAAAGCTGGACAATTTGCCAGTGGTTATAATTACGGTGGGAATAATCCAATTGTTGGTACCGACCCAGATGGAAACTGGTTTTTTGCTTTTGCAGCCATATATGCTTATAATATCATCTCGTCATACCAACAAACCCATGATTTTATGTTGTCATTTGCTTTAACAACAATGAGTACAGCCAAATCATACATGGCTGGTTCTGCAGCTTCAATATCTTCAAGTAATTTTTCTCAATTTATGAAAGGTAAAAGCGACTTTTTAAGTAATAGTGCATTAGTCAGCCGGAATATTTCAATGACTACTAACTGGATTACAAAATCAATAATGAATGGGGAATTCCAAAATGGTCTTAAATTAGACTTCGGTTTTGGAGCTCATGATTTTTCATCCGGGCATTGGGATTGGGCTGATTTTGGAGATGGTGATTGGCTCTCTGATATCGGAGGTTATCAGGCATATATACAGGACGTGAATCGTTATGGTCATCTGTCCGCTGCTGATAGAAAAAGAATTGACGAAATTAAAGAAAAATATGATACTAAGGATTTTGCAGGCAATTATGAAGATTATGAAGGAAAGTGGGGCGTTACAACAATCACACAATCAGAATATGACAACTTGACAGGAATTGGTGAAAGGTTTTATAATTCAAGATCCATATTTGATCCATTAAGTTGGATACCTGGGGTAAGAAAATGGGTACTCAACAGAGTTGGAATTCAGCGCACAGGTGTGCATATTTCTGGTTATAGATTACCCGGAGGAATAGCTGTCACGAAGGATAAAGATTGGATTAAAGGTAAAAGCATAGGCTTACGCATACACGGTAATGTTGACCCAACAGTATACGGATTAGGTTCAATTGGTCATGGGTTTGAAACGATTTTTAAACTTCCCCAATGGATGAGGAGAGAAATAAGTAGTTTATATACAATTAGATACGGTTTTTATTGATATCATGAAAAATTATTATAATAAAATAATAACGAATTTGATTTTTTTAGCACTATTAGTTTGTTCTTGTGCCAAATTTATCACAATTGAATTTATTGAGAAGAAATCATCTAAGCCAGTGAGTGTTAATGGATGGATAATAAAACCGGATATCTTTTCAATCCGTGGATCAGCTGGTAAATTTACTCAAGAAGAATTAAATACATTTTCTGTTGATGTAGATGTAACTAGAAATAAAGTAAAAGATCAAAAAGATCTATTAGATATTAATTTTGAGAACGTAACTGTCATCATTAAACCAGACAATGAAATTATACCAGTATCCTTAAGCTATTCCTGTTTTGATTCTTATCCTTCGGATAAATATATTAAAAAAGTATATTCTAATTATGCTAATCAATATAAATCTCCCATAATAACAATACCTGAAGAAATTGATACTATTGTACTTAAATTTGATGCCGTTTTTTATAATGGAGTATTATCCGAAGCAGCAACAGGTTCTGTTATATATGATTATATAATTGTAAATGACAGTACCCCAATTGCAAGAATACCTGTTGTTATAGAAATGTATCGTAAGGTATCTTCTAGTATAGGAATAAACTATGGCGACTAATCCTAATTAAAATGAAATTTTCTCAATACTCTTCTTCAAATGCTCACTGGTCTGATGAGTATAGATCATGGTAGTCTCAATATCTTTATGGCCTAAAATCTTTCCCATTGTAGCTGGATCTACTCCATTCATCTGCATTAAGCTGTTAAAAGTATGCCTTAAATCATGCACTCGAGTAAGATTCACAAAACCTGATGCCTTAGCAATTTTTATTAAAATCTTCCTGAGTGAATCACCATCTAATTGATGACCTGTTATACTCATGAAAATATAACCTTCTCGATTTTTTATCTTATTTAGCAATTTCAAACAAGTCTGATTTAAAAAAAACGACCTTTCATATGATTTTGGCGTCCACCCTGGTTTGGCTTGAATCTTTATTAAGCCTGTTTCTAAATTGACATCTTGCCAGGTCAAATTACACAACTCCCCTGACCTGAGACCCGTATTCAGAATAAATTGAAAAGCCTGATAAAAAACTTTTAGACCAGGATCTTCTTTTGCCATTTCCTTTGCTGTCTTTAAAAATAGTCTACACTGTTCCTGAGTTAGTACCTGTACTTTTCTAACAGAAGCAGATTTTAATTTTTTAACCTTTCTGGTAGGGACATCTGCTATAATCTCTCGATTCTTAGCCCATAAAAAGGCACTTCTTAAAACGCCTATCTCATAATTTACAGTTTGAGGCTTGGGCAACTTTTTATTAACATGAACACCATTCTTTTCTCCATCAGCGGCTGATTTCAATTCTACTGATTCGAGTCTTTTCTGCTGATAAGATTCGATATGTTCAATTTTAATTTGAGTAAGATATCTAACATTAGGATGAAACATATTCAGAAAAACCAGAAAAGTATTCAATACACTTTTATATCTTTTAAGAGTATTAGGAGAAGTATGCAACCTGACATGGTTTAAATAATCTTGAAAAAAGTCATCAATCCTAATATCTCTGGCAGTAAAACCCAGTTTTTCAAACCGTTCAGATTCGGCCAGGGATTCAATATGTTTTTTCAATATTTTGGCATCTTTCTGACTGCCGGCTTTAATCCATTTATGCCGGCCTTTTAAAGAGA
>JAQUSF010000144.1 GCA_028715215.1 Candidatus Zixiibacteriota bacterium | reverse complement strand
CACGGCTTCAAATGCTACCTGGTACAAGATAAGGAAGGTCGGCCGTTGCCCGTGTATTCTATCGCCTCCGGCCTTGATTATCCCGGGGTCGGTCCCCAGCACAGCTACTTGAAGGATATCGGCCGGGTAAAATATAAAACCATCGATGATAAAGAAGCGCTCGACGCTTTTTTCGAGCTTTCGCGCGTTGAGGGGATAATCCCGGCGCTGGAAAGCGCCCATGCCGCGGCGTTCGCGATGAAAATTGCCGCTTTGCTGGAGAACGACAAAACCATCCTGGTTAATCTCTCCGGACGGGGGGATAAGGATATAGATTACGTGGTGAAAAAATACGGGAATGATTATGGGGTCGTCATATGACAACAGTTAATAATCGTAGCAAGTATAATATTATAAGGTGAAACAAACGCTTATCTTTTCTTCTGCTCCTCTCAAAAGACCGGCCAATGACATTTCCTTATTTGGCCGGTCTTTTAGTTGCTGATATGGGATTTTGAGCCGGCTCTGTTACAGAACTTTCCAAAAAGAATAAACCTGAAATCAGGCACTTTAAAATGGTCTGATAAACACCGCCAAACCTGTCATTTTTTGACCGGCATGGTTCTTATTGTCGCCCCAATTCTATATGTAATAGTTTAAGACCTATACTTTTTTATCTCAACAAGCCTGTCGGAATCTGACACCTCATAAGCAACATTATCACACATACTTACCGTCTTCATCTTCGTCGTTTTTTTATTACTTACGGGCATGAAAATTGTAATTAATTGAATTAACATAACAAGATGACTTGATGAGGGCTATACATGAAAAAAAGAATTATCAAAAACAAAAAGGGGGTCAGTCTCTTAGAGGTGCTGATCAGTATGCTCATACTGGGTTTCGGACTTCTTGCACTGGCGCCGATGATTGTCATGTCGATTGAAGGTAATATCATTTCCCGCGAACATTCGGAAACCTCGCGACTCGCCAAGGATAAAATCGGGTATTATGAAGGTCTGGATTCGATGCCGGCGATGCCTGTTATCGAGCAGGAAGTGAATGTCAACAACATGTACACCCGGATAACTTCAGTCCGGGACAGCAGTGTTGATACCCTCATTCCGGCCGGGGTGTACCAGATTGATGTCCAGTTGTCCTGGACGGATAACCACAATGTTGCGCGTGACATTAATTACTCCACGTATATACTGAAATGACCATAAGGTGGGTGCACTTATGATAAGTTTTAAAGGCCAAAGGGGTTACACTCTCCTTGAGGTTTTAATAGCCTTGTTTCTGACCGCCATAATAGCTGCGGCGGGATTTGAGTTTTTTGTCACCATGCATAACCAGAGAGTGGTGCAGGAGGATGTATCCGATATGCAACAGAACTCCCGCAACAGTCTTCAGGAGATTGTTAAAACACTTCGGATGGCGGGTTACAAAGTTGGCAGTCATATTCCCTACCGGATTAATAGCGACAGTCTTTATGTATTTTACAGCAACACCCAGCCGGTGGATACGGTTCTTTATTATCTTGATGATTACAGTGAAGCCGAGTTGAGCCGGATCGATGAAGCGCCCAGCGGGCTGGAACCGCGCAAACTGATGCGGAAAGTCAACGGTGCGCCGGCTGCGATTTTCGCCGACTACATCAGGTTCATGCTCTTTAACGTGGTGGATTCTTCAACCATTCAGGTTTCCCTGGTTACCCAGGCCTCGAAACCCGATGAGGCTTTCAGCAGTAATTATGGCTATCGTTTATATGTATCCACCGAACTCGTTAAATTGAGAAATGTAGCTTTATAAGAGGAATTTAATAATGTACCAGAAAGTAAATGAAAAAGGCAGTGCCCTGCTGATTACACTGTGCCTGATGGGGATGTTGACCCTGGTGGCTTTGACGGCTGTAAAAAACTCCAATACCGATATGGAGCTTTCTTTTAACAGCGAAAACAGTGAGCGGGCGTTTTATATCGCCGAGGCGGGCGCCAAGCGGGCCGTGTCCGAAATTTACGGCAGCAGCACCTGGCGGGCCGGGTATAATGATATTGGTTTCAGCGGCGGCACCTACACGGTCCAGGTTATCGACAGCACCTCCGAACCCGCCCTGGACGATACCGTCATAGTAAGCGCCGTCGGGGAACTCAACAACGCCACCGCGGAAGTGGAAATTATGTTGACCCCGGTGTACGAGTATCCTTTCAGCTATGCTCTTTTCGGAGATAAGGGCGTATCTTTCGACCAGACCACCTGTACTGACTCGTATAACTCTGACTCAGGCAGTTACGCCACCACCGTGTTGAGCGACTACGGCAGCGTGGGTTCCAATGGGACTATTTCCACCAGCAAGCTGGTAAGTATCGGTGGTGACGCCCAGACGGCGACCCCGGGGGGTATCACACTGGGGGCGGGTACCACGGTTTCAGGGGATACCACCACCACTGCCGATTCGGTGAAAATCGATTTTGTGCCTGATGCCGAATTTGCCTGGGCTCAAACCAACAGTACAGCCTCGACCGGTCTGTCCGGATTCGGATACACTTACAACAGCGGTACTAAAAGCCTTGTGCTGAATACCAATAGTCAAGTTACTCTAAGCAGTGGTGTTTATTACTTCTCAAGTATTTCGGCAGGTCAGTATTCCCAGATAAATCTTGCCGCGGGCGCGAAAGTAACCGTTTACGTTACAGGGGACATTATCTTCAACCAGGGTTCCACTTTCAACGCTGGCGGAGCACCTAAGGATGCCATTATTTATTCCCAGGGTTCTAAACTGCAGTTTGACCAAAGCAATAAATTTTACGGTGCTTTTATCGGATCTAACGCCACGGTGCAATACGACCAGACGACTGAGGTTTACGGTTCGATTATCGCCTCTTATGTGAAGCTGGATAAAAATGCCTGCCTGCACTATGACCGCGATTTGGCCAGCGTCAGGAGAATTGTCAAGGGCGAGACGCAGATAGTCGCGTGGCGAGAAGTTTTTTGATGTCACCGCATATAAAAATTCCAATAAAGGATATTGCTGAACCCTGAGGAATTGGAAATTCCGAAGGGTTTTTTTTCGAAGGCGCCCGGGTTCTTTCTATAAAAGAATATTTGACAAAGGTTGTCTATAATTTATATTTATAAAGAATCATTTATGCAGATGGTGTTTTATGAAGCGGTATTGTTTCTCTTTTTTTATGCCTGTGTTGTTTTCACTGACGCTGGTTTTATTATTTGCCTGTGACGACAACATCGTCTCCGGTGATGAAAAGGACGATTTTATCGGTCCGCAACTCACTTTTGGTGATACTCTTTTTGACTTCGGCTACACGCCTCAGAACGCGACCGTCAGCCATACTTTCTGGCTGTATTCGACTGGCACGGAGCCGGTTGAGATTCACCGCGTTATACCCGGCTGAGGCTGTACCAGCGCACCTCTGGAAAAGAGTGTGCTGGCTGTCGGTGACAGCGCCCGTCTTGAAGTTTTTTTCGCCACCAGTTATTACCGGGGATTGATTATCAAACGCCCCGCTTTATTTACCAACGAAGCCGATTCCGTGCGCCGCTTCAGAATAGAAACCGAGGTCGTCATCAATCCCGACTCCACCTTCCCGCTGGTTATCTCGCCGTACAAGCTCAACCTTTACCGGATGGCTGATGACCTTGAGGATTCGATGACCTTCGAAATAACCAATGTCGCGGATATGATAATCAGTCTTAATGTGATCGACCTCGCCGACGACCTCATGGAGCTTCACCTGGATAAGCATCTCAATGCCGGGGAAAAAATCCGGGGAGTGGTACGGTTGAAGGAAGCCGCCTTTGATTCGACTTTCGACAAGTCCATCACCCTGGGGATTGAGGGGAAAGAAAACCTCCGCTTTACTATCCCTGTATCCAGAAGAATTATTCAGTAAAAGTTTTGGGAAAAAATAAAAAAAACGGCCCTGAGCAGGACCGTTTTTTGTGAAAATTCAGTTTGTATTATTAAAAAGCCGCTACAAAGCCGATAACCACCCGGTTTTCCTCTTTATTAATATCATAAGTATTTTCCAGAAGGAGCCTGATATTAGTTCTCATGACGTAACCGATATGGGCGGTGAAGGTTTCATAGTCGGCATCGTCAAGGTCGGAGTCAATCTTATTATACAGGGCGGCCAGATACCAGCGGCTGCGGTCGCCGCGGGGCATGACAATCAGCTCCGCCAGACCGCCGCGGGTTTCAACCTCCCGCGTGGTGGCTTTATCGAAAGTATAGATATCGTCGCGCCTTTCCAGGTACTGGGCGTTGAATTCAATAATGTCCTTATAAGTGGCAGTCATGTCCGGACCGGCGATCCAACCTTCGTTCTTGTAATAAACGTTCTCGGAGCCGGGGTAAAGGTCCGGGTCGGGTTCAGCTATCAGAGTCTCCTTGCCGTAAAGACCATAAACACCCAGTCTTAAATTTTCACCGATATCCTGTGAGATCCGTCCGGCGATGTTTTTGTATTTATCCTTGTCGTAAACTTTATTTTCGTCGGCTTCGTCGATACCGTTACCGTTGAGGATCTCGAGGATGATATCGGTACCGGTGGGCAGGCCATAGGTCAGCATGACGCCCCGGTCATAGGCAAGGCTGAAAGTCGAACCCGGTACGACTTTGGTTCTGTAAATCTGGTAGTTTTCATAAGTCAGGCGCAGGTCGCTTTTAAAAAGCGGGTCGGCGGCCTGGAACTGACCGATATAGAAATCAAGGTCCTGGCCTTTGATGATGTCGTTGAACATGAAAAGAGCGTCTTCGAGTCCGATTACCTCGCCGCGTTCGGTTAAAAAGAAAACAAAATAATACGCCACGTTGTCGGTCAGGGAGCCGCCGGAAAGGAATTTGAGTTTGTAGGGTGAGGAGAAATCGGTTTCACGGCCGGTTTCGGTTTGATGTTTGACATAACCTTCCAGTCTCAGAGCCACCGGCAGGTCGCGGATGAGGTTAAGGCGGTCGTCGCCGGTAGCCATGAAATAACGCGTGGCTTCCTTGTCTTTGAGGACAAAGCCGTTACCGGCGAATTCGTCCCCGTAGGCTTTCAGGCGCGGCGCCGGAGCATGGCAGGTGGTGCAGGACATGCTGTACTTGCGGGCGAAGGCCGGGATGGCGCTGACCGGTTCCGGCTGAGAAAAAAGTAATATAGCCAGCAGGGTCAGCATTATTCCCGTAACGGTTAAGACGGCGGATTTTTTTTGCATAAAGTCTCCTACGGTAGAATCGTGATTTGCGTTGAATGCTGATTGACCAATACAACCGCCTTTTCCTCCGGTGGAACCTTCAGAAAATCAGCCACCGGTCCGACCAGCTTTTGATAGTTAAGGGTGGCGGTGACGGTCATGGGACCCGGCGCCACGTCGTCGGGCAGGTTGAAAGTAAAGGTTTCCAGTTTGGTTTCACGGGGTCCCAGGCGATAGTCCACCCCGAATGATTTGGTGTTCCATTGCTGGATGGTGATGCGTCCCTGGGGGTCAAGATAGGGCATGCGGTAAATGCGGTCGCCGAAAGGTACGCCGTCACGCTGCACCCCCGGGAAAGCGGGTTGATTGAGGGCGATGCCCATATCCTGGTAGCCCAGGATGTCGGCGGCGATGGTGAATTCCTCGCCCTCGAAACCTTTCTTGTCAACCGGCAGATGATATATTTTCCCCGCGGCGTCAACCGCTTCGACGTGAAGCCAGACAAGACGGTCTTCCACCGAGCCGGTGGGGAATTTGTGGCCGGTTTTCTGATTGAACAAAGCGAGCGGGAATGTGACGGTTTCGCCGGGTTCAGCCTCG
>JAQUSF010000143.1 GCA_028715215.1 Candidatus Zixiibacteriota bacterium | reverse complement strand
TAATCAGCAAGTTACCCGCCCCGACCGGACGCAGCCAGCCGAAATAAACCATCATGATTATAGCTATGAATGCCCAGAGAATCAGAATGAACCGGCCCTGCGTAAGAAGGTATGTTTTGCAGGTCTCGTAGATCAACTCTGAAATTTCCCGCATCGATTGGTGTACCGGCAGTTTTTTCAATCCCGTATAGGCAAACCACCCGAATATCATACCCAGAAGACAGACTATAAAACCGACCATCAGAAGGTCATAACCGCTCATCCCGAAAAAGCTCACCTTTTCTAAATCGGGGACAACTATATCAGCTTCGCTGGCGAGACTGCTGGAGGTCATCAGCAGCAGCAGAATTACCGCCGAAAAAATCAACGCCACCATGCGCGAAGTCTGAAAGCCATGTCCCAACTTGTTCATAAATAATCTCCTCAACTAATTATTAGATACTTTTTCGCCACCCTGACATTTTACTTGTCGGAATTATGCAACTTCATCATATAAGGTGGAAAGATATTCTGGTATTTTTAATTTTGTCAATATTTATATTTTATCAGGCAACCCATGAGGATTAACAGATAGAAAGGGCCGCTACCTTTTCGATTTTTATGCTTTCAAGCAGGAAAATAAGAGGTTTTCAAATAGGTTTTAAAAAGCTTGTTGAAAATCCGCTGAACAGCCTGTAACTGTTGAATCAGCCGTTTTTTATAAGATTATCCCGCCACCAAGAAGTATGTCGCTACCGTAGAAAACCGCCGATTGACCGGGCGTAACGGCTCGCTGATTATCTTTAAAAACAATGCGGGCAGTGTTATCTGCCAGAGGTTGAATTAAAGCCGTCGCCGCCTCGTGTTTGTAGCGAATCTTTACTTCCGCCTCAAAAGGTTCCCTTGGCGGGTACGTCCCCACCCAGTTAATATCGCCGACCATAAACTCGGTCTGAAACAGGGAGTCATTGTCACCAACGATGATGCGATTATTCTCAATATCAATTTTTTTGACGTAGAGCGGGGTCGGGTGGGCTATCCCCATTCCCCGGCGCTGGCCGATAGTGTAAAAAGGAATTCCCCGGTGCCGTCCCAGAATACGACCGTCTTCGTGGACAATATCCCCTTCCCCGAACCGATGCCCCTTCTTTTGTTCATACTCATATAAAAAACGATTGTAGTTTTCATCGGGGATGAAACAAATTTCCCGGGATTCATTTTTTTCTGCGGTAGGGAGATTATTTTTACGGGCTATTTCGCGGATATCTTTTTTCAAATATGTTCCCAGGGGTGTCAGGGTGCGCGCCAGGTCGTTTTGAGATAATCGCCACAACATGTACGACTGGTCGCGGGTGCTATCGAGACCTTTTTTTACAGCCCAGCGACCACCCTCTAACTGCTCTATCCGGACATAATGACCGGTGGCGATATAATCGCAGCCAAGTTCATCAGCTTTTTTTATAAACGCCATCCACTTGACTTCTTTGTTGCACTTAACACAGGGGTTGGGTGTCCGGCCGGCTTTGTATTCATCGACAAAATATTCAATAATAGAGGACTTGAACTGTTCGGATAAATCAATCAGGAAAAAAGGTACTTCGAGGAAATCGCAAATCATCGGGCAGGCAGCGACTGAATCCTTAACGACACTGTTATCGACATCGACCCACAATTTCATATGGGCGCACATCACCTCACAACCCTGCTTTTTTAAAAGCAGTGCGGCGGTTGAAGAATCGACTCCGCCGGATATGGCCACCAGTACTTTTTTTGACATTTAAAAAACATCCTGTTTCACAACCTAAGACAATACGTAATATAAAAATATTTTTTTGACTTGAAAAGCCGGGATATCAGAAAGCATATAAAATGGTGAAATGAAAACGGTCGTCAAATTCAAATTGCTCGGTTTTTATAAGGCGGGCGTAATCGATTCTGATGGGGCCTGCCGGAGACTGAATTTGCAGGCCGGTGCCAAAACTGAATGCCAGGTTGTCAAACTTGATATCTTCCAGTTCCTCAAAGCCGTTGCCGGCATCAAAGAATACCGACTGCCACAGCGGCAACGACTTAAACAGGTCTTTTAAAAGAGGAATGACGCTGAATACCTGAACTGTCTTCCAACGGAATTCCTGATTAAAAAGGACAAAATATTTGGAGCCTTTGGGCACCCCGGCCTCGGTCAGCGGGCCGAGGTATCGTTCCCTGAAACCGCGAACAGAGTTAGCTCCCCCCAGGCTGAACCGGTCATCGACCGGGATATCGCTAGATTCCCCGAAATTTTCCGCCCAGCCGCCGCCGAGACGGGTGGCTGAGATCCAGCCGGGCCAGACCGTCTGGTACCGCGCCCAGCTGGATTGAAGTTTATAGAAATTGTCATCACCATGAAGGAAGCCACCGTAATATTCCCCGCTCAGGTCAAACAGGGAACCTTTACGGGGGATAAAGATATTATCGCGGCTGTCACGCCGGAAGGTAAAATATAATTTACGACGGATAGAGATTCCTTCGGCCTGCTTGATATCAATCTCTTCCTCGGGAGTCAGACCGCTGATACTCACCGATTCATATTGAAAGCCCAGGACGGTTTTTATTTTCAGACCAAATTTCTTCGTGGTTGAAGCCGAAATCGACCAGGTGCCGATCTTATAACGCTCATCCGGTTCGTACATTTTGGGCTCCCATTCACCGGTGAGTATCAGCGGCATGCGGATACCCATGAACCACGGCTCGGTAAAACGAAGCCGGTAACGGTGGGTCATCAACCTTATTTGACGGCTGAGGTCGAAGGAATAGGCACTGGTAATATCTACCCGGCGGGAACCCAGGATATTTCTCTTACCGAAGTCATTAGATAAAGACCAGACCAGGTCCCGGTCGAGCGACTGCCCGGCACCCATTTTAAAAGTGATGTACTTGGTTTTTCGTTCCCTTACTTTCAGGGTAAAATGCGGGTTGAGGCGGTCCTGGTCGTTCTCGTCGCGGTTTAGCTGCAGAGTACTGAAATAACCGGACTCAAAGAGGCGTTCCTGCGACCGGACGACGTCATCGAGACGGTAAATATTACCGGGTTTTATTTTTAATTCTCGCCGGGCGACATATTCCGGGTAATACTCCACCCCTTCGATCGTGACCTCGCCGAAATGAACCAGGGAGTCGGACTCGACCAAAAAGGTGACAGGATTATGTTCATATTGTCCGGAAGTATCCACCGTGTAGGTAATTTTAGCATAAGGATAACCGTTATTGGCCAGAATGGTATTCATATCGAACACCGCCCGGCGGATATCAAAAGGGTTGACCGGACGACCTTTTTTAAGCCGGTCGGCGATATTATAAAAGCGATATTCGAAACGACCTTCATAAGTACCGGTAACTTTCATGTCGCCGAAAAAGAATTGCCGTCCCTCGTCGATTCTAATCCGCACCAGGCACGAAGAATCTTTGGGTACGACTTCGAACGTTTCCTGTACCTTCACATTCAAAAAACCGTTGATAAAATAAAGATACTTGACTTCCAGGGTATCCCGGCCGAGGGTTTCTTTCTGTAAACGGCGGCGGCGGTCGCCCTTGATGGCATTCCAGAAAGTTTCGGTTTTCGAGTACAGTTGTTTCTTTATCTCGGAATCCTTAAAATAGGCGTTACCTTCGATGACAATCGACGATATCCGGGGGTTACTGCGCATCCAGCGCAGAGTAGCCCGGTCGTAAGCAAACATGCTTCCGGTCAGGATAAGAGAAGCGGCCAGCAACAGTATAAAAAGACGCAACGGTTTCACTTAAATTCCCAGTGCAGTTTTAAATCCAAATGATACAATTCATCTTCATCCTTGCGACCTTCGAAAATGAGGTTCTTATTAAAACGGTATTCAAAGCCCACTTCCTGGCCACGGACGATATCCAGACGCGAACGACCATAAACATAAAGATTCTGAAAAGTGTAAAAGCCCAGGGTAACGCGGGTATTGGACAGGTCGCCGTTATGGAAAACCGGGTCGATTTCAAAAGTTTCTATTCCCAGTCGACGGGCGCCTATCTGCGATACCTGGGAGGCGAAGAGCTGGGTCATGCGTTCCTCGATGGCGCCCTTTGCCTGAGTGGAATCACTGCTGTAGTAATTCATGACTATCAAAGGCAAGATATCCTCCCGGTTAAACTCGGAACCTTCCGCCGGATTCAATTCCGGTTCTTCCAGGGTACCGGTGACATGAATGGACAATTCAATCTGTTCGGGAGTCTGGTCCTCGTTTTCCTGAAAACGAACCCCCGGCACGCGGGTAGTGGCGATAATATCAAGCCGGGGATTGGGGTAAGCAATATCTTCAAAAATGACCTGACTGCCGGTTTGAATATTGAAGGTTTTATCGAACAGGAACGCCCGTCCTCTTAAAATTTCCATTTCGCCGATAAAACGATAAGCGCCTTTTTCCCGAACCAGATTTATAGAACCGGAGAACTCGGCATCGATATCATCGTTTTTAATCCAGAAATTGGAAAGAATATCGATATTCAAATTCAAGTCCCACTGGTTCTCGCCCGACAGGGCCATCATCAGCGGCGACCCTTCGTCCGATTCGGCAAAGTTTACTTCATAACGGGCTGAAACCAGCGTCAGGTTACCCGTCACCAGGGGCGGGGTCTCCCCTTCTATGCGTATATCCCCCTCGACAATTCCTTCGATATCATCCAGTTCATACTTGAAGGGAAATTCCCTGGGAAACGCAACATCGAGGTCATAATAAAAATTATCCAGCGATTTGACGACTATCTCACCGTCGATATATGCGTAACTTTTACGTCCGCCCTTGCGCCTGTTTCTCATATAAGCTTCAATCCCTTCGATAACGATGCGATTGTCCTGCATGGTCACGGAAGCCAGGTCGGTGTAAATCGAATCCGTGATATCGAAATATTTCAGGTGGCCGTTTTTCAAATAGGCGCCGCCATCCAGGTGCGGTTCGCCGGGGGTACCGGAGAGCTTGAAGTCCGCTTTGAATTCACCACCGAGATATTCGACTGAGGGCATGAACACGCTGACCAGGTCAAAAATGGTATCCGAGGCGGTTATATCGATATCAAAGGGCAAATCGGGAAGTCGTTCCACCTCGGCGCCGGTAAAAGCAAGGTTGGCGTTAAAATAACCGCGGGCAAAATAGCGCCCCACTTCCGACATCACCAGGAAACTGTCTATCGTCACCAGGCTGTCGCGGAAGTTGACGAGATAGGAAAGATCGCCGAGCGGAATAACTTCCCCGGTGTTTTTTTCATCGAAATAAGTCAAAGAATCGACCGCTCCCTGAAGACGAAAAATCGGGTTCATAAAAGTACCTTCCAGCTGAACATCACAGGAAAGGTAACCGCCCAGAGGTGATTTGACGTTAAACAGGCTCTGCCAGGGTTTTACGGGAAGCCTGGTGACCGAGATACCGAGGGCCATCGTTTCGTCGTAATTCACCCTGCCGGCTGCTGTCAGGAGAGCTTCCTCGTTGCCGATAGAAGCCTGCTTAAAATCGAAACCATTCGAGTCCACTTCAAAATTTATATCCCCGCGATTCACAAACTGCTGCTCGAACAGGGACAACTTAAGTTTATCCAGGGTCATTTTCTGGGGATAGATGACATGGTCGAGGACACCGTGAGCGCTCAGGCGGGCGAATTGATTCTGGATGATCGAGGTATCAATAAACAGGAGGTTGGAATCAAGCACCAGCCGGGCATAACCGGAATCATAGGGGATGTCCCAGACGCCGCCCCGGTAGAAATCCAGATTTATCTCGCCCTGGTGGCCATAAAGAA
>JAQUSF010000054.1 GCA_028715215.1 Candidatus Zixiibacteriota bacterium | reverse complement strand
GGCTAAGAAAAATCGACAAGCTGGGAGTGCTGTTTTTCCCCTCCGGCAATGAACAGGAAAAAGTAATGGCGCGCTTCAATCGGCTCGGAGAAAAGCTGGGTTTTAAAACGGTTACCGCGGAGGGTTTTAATAATGTTGGAACCTACGCCTTTTTTAAAGCCTATGGGGCACTTAAAGAACAGGGAATAAGAGCCATTTATATTTCCCCCCTCTGGGGTTTTGATTTAGCTAAGATAAACTGGTTTTTGATGGAAGCGGCTCGTGACCATATAATGATTTTTACCAGCGAGGGGAGCGCCCTGGTTCAAAGAGGCGCCCTGGCGTCCAACGCCCAGAACACTATCGCGGCCACCGCCCGTTATCATGCTTATAAAGCAAGCCGGATTATCCAGGGCGTATTGCCGGCCGACCTTCCGGTTGTCTTTCCCGAAGCCACCGGCCTGACCCTGAACGAGGAAATGGCTCAAAAGTTTAAAATCATAATTCCCGATGAAACCATAACCGGCATCGATGTAATTCCCGCTTTACCGGGTGAAGATATTTCGAAAATCACTCTGTCCCAGGCTATCGAAACGGCTTTTCAATCCAATCCGGGTTACCTGGCTGGTTATGATGCCGTGGAAGTTGCCGCCGCTGAAGCCGGGCGGGCTTATGCCGAGTATCTGCCGCACCTCAATCTTACCGGCTCGGCACGACATGTCGACGAGAATACGGTTAATAATTATCGCGGGGAGGTTAAAGACAACCAGTATTCTCTGAGTTTGAGTTTCGAACAGCAGATTTTTTCCCTGGGAGCTATAAGGTCCATTCAACTGGCGGCCAGACAAAAGGGGAAATATGCAATTTCTCTAAAAGAGGCATCGCTGAACCTTGAAATGGCCGTTACCATCGCCTATTTGAATTATCTTAAGGCCAGGGAAATACTGGCGGTATATCTTGAAAAGAAGCAGTATATCGGTTATAACTTTGAATTGTCCCAGGCTGACCGATATCTGACGGAATCTGAGGGTATTGATGTTTACCGCTGGCATGAGGAATATCTCAAAGTTTCAAGAGAGATCGGGGAGTGCCATAAAAATATCAAGGTTGCCCGTGTTCTTTTTAATTTGCTTTTAAGCCAGTCCGGGAATACCGCTTTTATGCTCGACACTGCAATGTTTTCAGGCGAACAATGGAACAGGGAAATGAGTTTGATGCAGGTATTTACCTTTGAACGACAAAAAGCCCGGCAGACGGAAGATTATCTGGTCACGCAGGCGTTGACGGGAAATCCTTCTTTGGAATCCTGCGCTACCGATATTGACCTTCAAAAACTCCGCCTGGCCGGTAATACCGCCCGTTTTTTTCCGACTGTCGGCTTCAGGGCATCTTTTAACCTTCAGGACAGCCTGATAGACTTCTCGCCCGGATTCACAGAAAAAGATAAAACCTGGTCAATAGGCGCTACTCTTTCATTACCTCTTTTCCAGGGTACGGCGCGCTTTAAAGAACGACAGGTTCTCAAAGCGCGGCTGAGTGAGCTTGAATACCGGAAAGATAAAGTCCGCCTGGATATTATGGTGGAAGTTCATTCCCTGGTCCTTGAAACTGTAAATTGTTTAAACCGGGTGAGTGATGATTTGGAAGCGGAGAAACAGGCGCGTGTTTATGCCGACCTGATGATGCGGCGGTACAGTGCCGGTAAAGCGACTCTTCATGAAGTCGTCGAAGCCATTGATAATGCCGCCCGGGCTCGCTACAGGAGTATTACCGACCGTTATGGCTATTTCGAAAATGCCGCCAGGCTCATAAATAAGGTAGGCTGGTCGGTAAGAGACAGCAGCCGCACTCCCGGATTGGAACTTATTTTCAAAATACACCAGTACTTTCAGGCATCCGGTGGCGACAGCAATTAAATCAGGCAAGGAATATAAATCTTTATTTTAAAGAGTGCTCCGATGAGCTCGGTAAGTTTATTACGAGTAAAAGATATTGATACGCCGGCATTATTAATAGAGCGGGAAATTCTTGAAAAGAATATTCGGCAAATGCAGAAAATAGCTGAGGGAAATAAGGTCAATTTAAGACCACACCTCAAGGCTCATAAAATGCCTTTGCTGGCGCATCGCCAGCTTGCTGCGGGAGCACGGGGGGTAGCAGTGGCGAAACTTGCCGAAGCGGATATAATGATAAGAAATGGTCTTAAGGATATCCAGATAGCCAATCAGGTGGTCGGCAAGGAAAAGATAGCGCGTCTTTTCAGGCTTAGCCGGCTGGCCGCAATCAGTTGTGCCGTGGATTCACCGGAAAACGCCCGTCAGCTGTCAGCCACTTTCGCTCGACACGGTAAAAAAATCGATGTTTATATCGAAATCGATACCGGGTTAAACCGGTGCGGGCTGAGGAAAGAAAAGGATATTTTAGCCCTGGCCCGGCTATTGACCGGACTGAAGGGAATTAACCTGAAGGGCATACTGACCCATGCCGGCCATGTCTACGCTGCTTCGGGGAAACAGGAAGTTGCGGCAATCGGCGAACATGAAGGTCGCTTTATGGTCAGGACGGCCGCTTTCTTACGTGCCTCGGGTATACCGATAGACGAGGTAAGCGTCGGTTCCACTCCCACCGCTTCGCACGCCGCTGTGATTCCGGGAGTAACTGAAATCAGACCGGGAAATTATATCTTCAATGATATGATGCAGGTTTCTTTAGGAAGCGTCCCGGTTGAACGCTGTGCCCTGACGGTTCTGGCGACGGTCATCAGTTTGCCCGCTCGGGACCGGGCGGTTATTGACGCCGGAAGTAAAGCCCTGGCTCTGGATAAAGGAGCTCATGGCAATGAACTTCTGAAAGGCTTTGGCTTGATTTTAAAAAAGAAAGCTCACCTGACCCGGCTTTCGGAAGAACATGGCATAATCAGCCACAAAAACGAAAAATTCAAAATTGGGGAAAAAATTCGCCTGATTCCCAACCACGCCTGTCCGGTGGTGAACCTGTTTGATTTTGCTTACCTGGTTGAGGGTCAGAAAGTACTGGAAAAAATCCCCATCGAAGCCCGGGGTATGCTCACCTGAATCTAACTTTTCTATTTAAAATATTCCAGATAGAGATAATACGAAGTAATTGATATAAACACCAGGGTAAGAAGAATACGGCCGGTTTTAAGAACAGGACGGTCAACGAATTTAGGGGCAGGGTGACCATTGCGGACAAACCTGAATACACGACCGTATATTATTATAGAAGCGGCGGTCATAATTACTGTCAGGTATGTATACAGGGTAATCCCGAACGGGAACCTGATGATGTAGCTTCCCAGAAGAAAGATAATAACGGTGAAAGTGTATTTACCGGTCAGGTTGGATGGTACGGGAAGATGTTTATTTTTCAATAAAACAGTTCCCCCAGCTAAAATTAACAGGTCACGGCCAACCACGACCGCGGCCAGCCACAGGGGTAAGTCCCTGAACAGTACCAGAAAAACAATCAACAACCCGGCAAAGATTTTATCGGCGACCGGGTCAAGGGCTATTCCCAGTTGGCTGACTTTCTTCAACCGCCGCGCCAGGTAACCGTCAAGACCGTCGCTGACACCCGCCAGAATCAGCAGGCTAAGGCATATCAGGGTGGAACGGTCATCATTTTTCCAGAGGAAATAACCAACCAGAGGCGCAAGAAAAATTCTGGAAAGACTGACCAGGTTGGGTATTTGAAGCAAATCCTTCATTATCGTTTTTTTAAAAAAATTTTCTGTTATTAATTAACGCATCAAAGAAGGTAAGGCAAGATACAATATTTTTCTTTTAAAAAGTGACTCCGTTAACTAACTTTAAATATCAGAAACATGAACAAAATAACGAATAATATCCTTCACCGCCTGGTTATGCCCGTTTCCCTGGTCGTATTGTGTTTACTGCCGGGTTGTCGTAATGAAGTGGATGTCGATGGTTACTATGTGATTAAACCGGTCAGTGACCCCCTTGTCCTGGAATATGAATTTGTTCCGGAAGTCAAGAAATTTGCTTTTCATTCAGATTATTATATCCCCATGGATTTTACCGATGACAGCCTGACCAATATTTGCCTGATAATGAATGACTGGCAATCGCCTGATATGCAGACCGCGGTTATTTTCTTTAATGATATCGGAATGAACCTTGCCCTGCATCAGGTCAACCTGCCAACGCCGGCCGTTGACGGTTATTATGTTTATGACTTCGATAACAACCAGCTTGAAGATATTGCCTTAACTTATCAGGTGAAAGATAGTTTATGGCTGCAAATAATCGACAGCCGGGGTAACGTGCTATATAAAAAATACCTTTTAACCGGTAAAGATTCAAATGGTAACGGTTACTGGGACGGGTACGGTTTTATTACCGCAGTTTATGATATAAATAATGACGGCCGGGTGGAGATTTTTGCCGGTTGCGATACCGGCTATGACCTCTATCCCCGTAAACTGATGTGTCTTGACTGGGCTAATGACACCCTTCTTTGGGAGTTTGATGTATCCGGGGTCATTGGTAAAGACCGTAATTTTGTCTTGCCGCTGGGAAATGACGACCGGCCTTCGGTAGTTATCTTCGTTCAATCCAAAGGCAATGCCGCGGTCGTCGATGATATGACCGACCTTTTTTCCTACCTTATCGTGCTGGATGAAAACGGCCGTTTAAAATGGAAAACGAAACTCGGGGGCGTTTTTTCAAGGGCTGTCGGCATGCCTTTTGATTATAACAGCGATGGTACGGTTGATATTTTGACCGGCGTTGCTTTCCAGGATTCTACAATACAAGCCGACACGACCGCAGTCACCAGCAGTAAACTGGTGGCATTCGACCATCAGGGAGAAATATTATGTTTACAGGATGTCGGTACCGGCGGCCTCATAAATACATTTCTGAAATTTGATTATGCTGGCGGCCGGGATAATGCCTTTTTTATAACATTAAGCGATAAACGCCTGTTAGCCTTTGATGAGCACTTTAATATTTTAAAAAAATGTAAATTCTACGCCCGTAACGGCAAGATAGCTTATGGGGATTTTTTAAACGACGGATACAATCAAATCCTGACGGCTTTCGATGGCAAATTATGGCTTTTAGGTGATGATTTCGAAGTTCTGGCGCAATATGGAGCTTCCGAATTCAAGAATATGACCTTCGAAGTGTTCAAGCCCGACCCTCGTTACAGCTTTAACAATATCATTTTGAGCACTGGCGAATATACCATAAATTATGTCATGCGTCTGGAAAAAACGGTCTGGTATACTGTTTTTTCGAGAAAACCCTGGCTGGCTTTTCTGGCGGCTTTTGTGCCTTTAAGTATCATAATCATGGTCACCTGGTATATCCTGGCGGTATTCCGGCAGAAAAATATACTTATTAAAAAACAACACGACCAGCTCAATGTCGCTCTGGTGGAATTGAAAGAAACTCAGGATAAGCTGATAGCCGCTGAAAAATATCGTCAGGCTAAAGATATTGCCGGCGGTTTCGCTCATGAAATCCGCAATGCCCTGTTTCCGGCCAAAAGCGCTTTGAATTATCTGAAACAACTGAAAAAGACAACCGTGGTAAATAGCGACATGGTTTACAAGTATGCTAAAATAACCGACCAGGCCATAGCTAAGGCGGTAAATATCACCAGTTTAATTTCTCAATATACGCGCCTTGATGAAGGTTATAAACCCGAGCCGGTTGATATTATGAAAATAGTCGAGGAACTTAAGCACAATTACGAGGCGGTTCTTCAGGAAAATGATATCAAATTGATAATAAATAACGACACCGCTCCAGTTCAAGTTACCTCCAACAGGGAACAATTCTACCTGGTTTTAAATAATCTGATACTTAACAGTCTTGATGCCTTGACAAATCAGCCGGAACCGAGTATATTTATAAGGATAGAAAAAGACAGTGATTTTTTGGTCTTGACCTTTAAAGACAATGGTTGCGGGATTACTCGGGAAAATCTAAATCGCATTTTTAATGCTTTCTTCTCAACCAAACCCGATAAAGGTACCGGCTTGGGTTTAGCCCTGGCCAAGAAAATTGTGGAAATGTATGGCGGTGTAATTTCCGTTGACAGTGAAATCGATAAAGGAACGTTATTTGAAATTAAGTTAAAGTTGTTTGTAACTAGCCGGTAACAAACGCCTTCCCTCGTAAAAAATATCATATGAACAAAGCCTTATATAAAATACTGCTGGTTGATGATGACCGTTTTGTTCTGGATATGCTCGTTGACCTTTTTCATGACGAGTATACGACCTTCACAGCAGCCACCGGTAACGAAGCCATCGAGGTGGTCCGGGATAATCCCGATATAGCCGCTGTGGTTATGGATATTAAGATGTCCGGAATGGATGGTATCACCGCGGCGCGTCGGATTCGGGAGTTCAACCCCGATATAAGGATAATTTTTCATACCGGGTATCCCGGCGACTACGACGAAGATGAGATAAGCGAACAGGAACATCCCTTCGATTATATCGAAAAAGGGGAATCAATTTCGAAACTTACCCGGTCCGTTTACAACGCCGTGGAGTCTTATCACCTTCTGAAGGATAACCGCAGTATGACCGAGTACGCCCGGTCGATGTATAAATTGATCGGTAAGTCCGAGGTGATGCAGAATGTCTATCAGCGTATCAGGAAAGTGGCGCCCAGTGACAATAAGGTTATGATATTCGGCGAAACGGGCACCGGCAAGGAGCGGGTGGCGCGGGCTATTCACTCCAACAGTCCCCGGCGGGATAAGCGCATGGCGGTTTTAAGCTGCCATCAAAAACCCCATGACCTGGTGGAAGCTGAGCTGTTCGGCCACGTGCGGGGAACTTTTACCAATGCCTATGAAACCCGCGAAGGCCTTTTTGAGTATGCCAATGGTGGAACGGTATTTCTTGACGAAATCGGCGACCTGGATATTACCACTCAGGCCAATCTTCTGCGCGTACTGGAAAGTGGCGAATTCTGCAAAGTGGGCTCGCCTGAAATAAAGCACACTAATGTCCGTATTCTCTGCGCTACCCACAAGGACCTGGAAAAACTGGTTAAAGAAGGCAAATTCCGGGAGGATTTGTACTACCGTCTTAAAGGTATCATTATTACCCTGCCTCCTCTACGGGAACGGCGCGAGGACATTCCTCTTCTGGTCGAAAAATTCATCGACCAGTTTACCATTGAGAGAAGTCGTCCCCCCAAAGTCTTTGAACAGGAAGTAATTAACTTTCTGATAAACCATGACTGGCCCGGTAATGTACGGCAACTCGAGGATACGGTCGAATCCCTGATCGACCTGACTGATTCTGATATTGTTTTTATAGAAGATGTTCATGATTATTTTAACTGTACTCAGAATGTTAATAACCACAATAACGGCGACCGCAAGAGCCTTCGCTTGAGAGTGGACGAGTTTCGACGTAATTGTATTATTGAAACCCTTGAAGAAACCAGGGGAAATGTAACCAAGGCGGCCCGCCTTCTGCAAATCGACCGGGCAAATCTGAAGAAATTATTAGACCGATATAAGCTCAATTCGGGTAAATAATACCCCTCTTTTAATGGCTCTAAATGGGTATTTTATACCCCCTTAGGATTATTTTCAAAATCACGACACTCATAATTGACTATTCCTCAATAAGTTATATTAACTGAATATTTTCATTAAAGCGGCATGACAATTGATGATAAATTAATGACAATTAGCAAGTTACTTTTTTTAGTTACATGCTTGGTACTTAATAAAAAGAGGACTACGGACAGCGGAATTATTAAAGAAACATGAGGGGGAGTTAGTGAAATAGGGCATTCTGTGTGCTCGATTTCGAAGCCCGGCGGTGTTTGTATGCTCACACCGACGGGCTATTTTTTTGTACCTAAATTTTTAATACGGTAAGTCAGAACTGACCACCAGCTCAACTTTTCCCCTCGTTCCAATGCTCTGCGTTGGAATGTCGTCCTCGACGCTCTGCATCGATTCAGGGGTGCGGAGCGCCCCATAGTATTCCCACGGGGAGTAGTTTTTGCAGGTCGAAAGCCTTGTGCTTTCGACAATTATTTCTAGAAACGCAGGCCACCCGTCGTGGGAATGAGAAAAAAGTCGGGGGCAAAAGATACCCGACCAACTTTTGCTTTTTTATTATGGGCAAGCGGCCATCGGGAGGTGGCTCAGGTACAAAAAATCAATCAGGCGGGTGATGTCGGCAATGTCGGGCTCGCCGCCGCTGACATCGCTATCCGCTTCTTCGGGACAACAAAGGGGAGCATGGCTGAGATAGAGATAGTCAATCAAACGGGTGATGTCGCTGATATCCGGTTCCTCGTTTTCAGAGCAGTCGACATTCCCGGTGTAACCGATACAACAGGTGGCATAAGTAATTGAGCCGTCTTCCAGGGCCGGGGCGTATGAAGCCAGATACCCGACATTAAGGGGTTCATACGTATCGTATCCGTCCATCACGAGAGGGTTGATTGACCCGACGGGACCGGCCTGAATTTTAAATAAAAATTTTATTATTGTTCCACTGCCGGTGAGCATTTCGGCAGCACTGCCGGCTTCAAGACTTAAATAAAAGCATTTGGTAGTGCCGTTATAATTCAGATAACTGGCATGTTGAAAAGCCTCGGTACGACAACCGGTGCGTGAATAACCCATGAATTTTAAATTTAACGGGCCACTGTATTCCATCGGTATATAAATGGCATGAAGAGGAATCGTATTGGTCATATTGATATTAACGGTTACCGTGGAATCCATCAAACCGGAAGTATCCCCGGCTATTAGAGTATCCGCCAGGACGATGACCATGTTTTTATAGAGCCGGTTGTGGCGGCCGTCGGGCTGGTCGTTTTCCAGGGAAACGTCATAGACTCCCGCGCTCTCATAAGAAAAGGAAGGATTTTGGGTGCTGGCACTGTCCGTTTCCGAGAACCGCCAGAGCCAGTTTGAAGCTCCCTGCGAACTGTCCGAGAATTGCACGTCGAGGGGTGCCCAGCCGAAAGAAGGTTCGGCGTACATGTCCACCGGCGGGCGGCTGGTATTGGTGAAAACAAAATTGCATGTATCCCAGTTGGCAACGGTTAAATCACACTTGAAGGAATATTTATAGTAGATTATGATATTTTCACCAGGGGCATCGGCGAGTGATACCCAGCCGCTGAAAAGGTCGTAACAATATTCGTTATTGTTCAAAATTACATTATCGGATAGAACCGAATCAATTGATTGCAGGGGATGATGCCGGACATAAAATAGCTTCCTGCCGGCGAGAGCAATGACCGTATCAGCCCGGGATTCGACGCCGTCGCCGTCCACATCTATCCAGGCCAGTTCTTCAGCCACCATATCAAGGCCGGTTTGCCAGGTGGGGTAAGTGTCCAGGGTGCCGTTGTAATTTAAGTAAATTTTGACATAGTCGAACCATCGGCCGGTGGCCAAATCATCGTATCCGTCGTGGTTGAAGTCATACAGAGCCAGAGCCGAACCGTACCCGCCGGTAGCCGACTGCCAGCCGTAGGCGGGATTGAGATGGCCGTTGCCGTCGTTGAAATAAACCCGGAAACGCCCGCTGCCGCCGAGCTGATTGTTGTCGGCGATTACCAGGTCCAGCCAGCCATCGGCATTGATATCACCGAACATGAGTGTGTTGGAGGGGTCGTTGTAATTCGCCTGCCAGGAAGGCAAGGTGTCAATAACACCTTTGTGATTAAGGTATATCGTTGCCGGCTGACCATCGAAACAGAAGGCCAGGTCCAGCCAGCCGTCGTTGTTGACATCCCCCCAGGCGACATCCATAGCCGCCGTTGCCAGGACTGAGCGCCAGCCGGGCGAGGAGTTGAACACACCACCCTCGTTATAGTAAATCAAGTCTTTCTCGTAAATATTATTGTATCCTTCGCCGGTGGCGAAAGCGATATCGAGGTCCCCATCGCCATCGGCATCGCCCAGGGCACAGGAAAAAGAATATATGCTGTCAGCGTTGTACCAATCAGGATAATTGCTTAAAAGACCGTTATTGTTGAAATATAGATTGGCATAGTTGGCAGTGGTAAAACGCCCCGAGCCAAGATAATTAGCCACGATGAAATCCGCAAAGCCGTCGTCATCAATATCCCCAACGGCGCAGTGGCCGGAGTATTCATAGTTGGCGGAAAGCCAGGAGGCGGATGCGGGCAAGTAACCGTAATGGGACAGGTAAACGGTGTTTCGAGCCAGGTTCATGTCATTGCCGTTGGAGAAAAAGACATCAATATAACCGTCGTTATTGGCATCCCGCCAGATCATACCGGTAGAATATAGCCCCAGCTCCGACGAATGCCAAGAAGGCAACGAAGACAGGGGGACCTGGGTGAAGACAGTCGGTGCTAGAAATACCGAAAATAAAAGAACCAGTGATATTTTCTTGAACATGGCAACCTCGGCAGGTATTTTTCAGATGGTAATTAATAGTAATAAGTATCAATACCTTGTATATTTAATATAATCAAGAAGTGTTTTCTTACAAGAAGTAAAAGCAAAAAAAAACCGCCTTCTAATGTTGCGTCAGGTCCTGTGGCCCCGCTTTAGCGGGGAGGTGTGACCTGATGCCTTTTATAAATGAAGTAAAGTGTCAGTTCACACTCGCCTTCGGCGAGGAGGAACTGACACAACGTAAGGCCGGTCTGTATAAAAAAGCCGCCTTATAATAAGGCGGCTTTTTCGTATATAGCTTGCGTTTAACGGATTGTGCCTTCGTAACGAGCCGTCAACTGTTTGGCTTTGATTTCCGGGGTGGTGTAATCGGGCAGAAGCATCGGGGCAATACGTCCGTTGCCGACACCGGCTTCATCGACTTCCTGATTATATTTGATCACATGTTCCAGCGACAGTTTCCCGTTTTGGGCTTTTGTCCGGACATAATCAGCGGCGCTTTTGCCGGCGATGCGTCCGTACACCATGATATCCAGAAGAGAGTTGCCCATCAGGCGGTTTTCACCGTGGGTACCGCCGCCGACTTCACCGCCCAGGAAGAGTCCCGGCAATTCGGTGGCGCCGTCGCTGGTGAACTCCAGTCCGCCGTTCTGGTAATGCAAAGTGGGGTAGATGAGCATCGGTTCTTTGGCGATGTCGATACCGAAGCGTTTGTACAGGATGTACTTGCCGGGGAATTCCCGCTGGACCGTGCCGGTTCCGGAAAGCATGTCAATCATCGGTGAATCCAGCCAGATACCGCGTTTGCCGGTCGGGGTAGGTATGCCTTTGTTACGCTCGATACATTCGCGAATGATCGCCGAAGCCTCGACATCGCGCGGCTCACGTTCGTTGACAAACTGCCGGCCGTCGATATTGACCAGGTTGGCTCCGGACCCACGGAATTTTTCGGTGATTAAAATACCTTCGGCCTGTTCGGGGAAGACGATACCGGTGGGATGATACTGGACGGTGTGGAGAAAACAGACCTTTACTCCGGCGCGATAACCCAGCACGATACCATCGGCGGTGGCGCCGTAGTGGTTGGTAGTCATAAAGCCCTGGACATGGAGTCGGCCGCAGCCGCCGGTCGCCATGACCACGGCTTTTGCCTTGACAACCAGATATTCCTCGGTTTCGAGGTTGTAAAGGACTGCTCCGGCACAGTGGCCATGTTCGTTCAGAATCAGTTCCACCGCCGGGGAGAATTCGATGACAGCAATATCCTTATTGCGGTTGCGGGCTTCGTCGCGGACCGTGCGCATCATTTCCGCGCCGGTAATGTCGGCGGCGAAATGCATGCGTTTGCGGCAGGTGCCGCCGCCGTGGATGGTTTTGAGAGTGCCGTCGGGAAACTTGGAAAAATTGCAACCCAGACTCTCAAGCCACTTGATAACATCCGGCGCTTTGGTGACCAGGGTTTCCACCAGTTCCGGTTTATTCTTGAAGTGACCGCCGCCCATGACGTCGAGATAATGGAAATAAGGCGAATCCTTGTGACCTTTGGTGGCGGCCTGAATACCGCCTTCGGCCATCATGGTGTTGGCATCACCGTGTCGAAGTTTGGTGGCGATAATGACTTTGGAGCCGTTCTCCTGGGCCAGGAGCGCCGCGGCTGTGCCGGCACCGCCGCCGCCGATTACAAGGACATCGGTCTCGTAATCAATTTTCGACAGGTCGATTTTGGCCGGGTCGACGCGGCTTTTCGCTTCAAGGATATCGGCCATCTCGTGGGCTATGCGATAACCTTTATTAGGGCCTACTTTCAGTTCACGCCGACCTTCCTCGATAAAGTCCGGGTGATATTTCAGAATGTCGTGGCGTTCTTCAAGGCTCATGAAAGGTACTTCTTCGTTTTTCTTTTTCCTCTCGACCCTTTCGACACGCGTACTTTCGACGACTTTAATCAATCTTTTCAATTCTTCGGGGTATGGCATGCTTAACCTCTATCTTCATTCGATATTTCAGGTTTATAAATACTGGTTATCTTTGGGAGTCCAGTCTTCACCGGCGGTGGCTGGCTCCATCTCGCGTTCCTGGTAGGTTTTTTTGAGAGTCTCGGTATCCATGGCTTTCAGTTTAGTCAGGCCGTCGTTGAAGCGGCTGGCTTCGATATTAGCCACCATGGTTTTGAGATGTTCCGCCGGGGGTGTCAGGTGAGCACCGTTGAGACGGCGGGCCAGCTGGGCAATATGGTACTGGGGTAACTCACCCATACAACGGCTCGCACACAAACCGCACTGGATACAGTCGAAAGATAATTCGGCGGCTTTTTTAATGTCGCCCTGTTTCAGGGCGGCGATATAATCCATCACCTGGACATCCATCGGGCACACCTTCGTACAGGCGTTACAGGCCACACACCGGAACAACTCGGGGTAGATTTCGAAAATTTCTTCAGCCTGACCGGATAGCCGGGTGAAATCGTAGGTTGACCGGATAGCCGGGTAGAAGGGAATCTGGGTGAGATACATTTCCGGTTCCACTACCGTCTGGCAAGCCAGGCCGACGTGAATCTTATAATCTCCCGGTTTGCGATACACGGTACTGCAGGCTCCGCAGACACCGCCGCGGCAACCGCAACCCCGGATATATTTATATCCGGCGTACTCGATAGCTTTCATAATCGTCAGAGTTTCAGGGACCTCGTATTTTTTACCCATGATATAAATAGGTATCAACTTGGCTTCAATCTCTGTTTTAACAGCAACCTCAGTAGTACTCATCTTAACCTCAATTTATTTATAACCTTGTTTTTCATAATCACGATGCCGTGCCGGAAATGAATTTTTTGGACTTGAGAAGTTGCACCGAGCCGGCGCGGTTCAATTCGAAATGGCTGACAGCCGGATCAGTACCCAGAGCCACGGCTAACAGCTGGGTGAAATAGTAAACCGGGATTTCACGGGCATCGGGGAAATTATTCAAAATAGCGTCCTGGCGGAACCCGAGGTTGTAGTCGCACAGGGGGCAAGCCAGTGCCAGAGCCTCGGCGCCGTGTTTGACAGCGTCATTTAAAATACCATGGGAAACCTTGAGAGCCGCATCGGGATTGCCCAGCACCTGGTAGGACCCGCAACAAACGGTTGCCGAAGGGAAATTAACCACCGTAGTACCCAGCGTCTCCAGAAAAGTCTGCATAATGGTGGGATTGTCGGGATGGTCCAGAGCAACTTCGCGGGGTCTTAGAAGGGTACAGCCGTAATACGGTGCGACTTTCAGGTCATTCAACGGAACCTTGATTTGTTCCCTGAGTTTGTCCCAGCCGATTACGTCGCGAAGGTAATCAAGGAAGTGGACAACTTTTACTTCACCAGCGTAATCCGGCTCTTCATCCATAAAGGTATTGATGGTATAACGTTTTTTCTCGTCGTTTTTCATCAGTTCGTTGGCGCGGGCCAGGGTATTGTAACACATCGAACAGAGCGTCATCACCGTATCATGGCCGCGTTCTTTTACCCGGATCAAGTCGCGTACCGGGGCGATGATATGCAGGAGGTCATCGTCGGCCAGCGAGTAAACCGCCCCGCAGCAGTTCCACCGGGGAAGCTCTTCATAGTCGATACCGAGAACGTCAAAACAGGCCAGGGCGGAACGCTCCAGATTTTTGGCTTTGGTTTTCAAAGTACAGCCGGGATAATAACTTATTTTCATCAGGCACCTCACGAGGTTAATTTTCTGAATCCGGAAACCATCGCAATTTGAGGCAGACCGACAATCTCCTTCTTTGTTAGGTTCGAGGGTTCAATCTGGTTGATGTTCTGTCTGAGCCGGATCAAACGCAGAGCCTCCATCACTTTGGCGATGTCGATACCTCGCGGACAACGGACCATGCAGGTGTGACATGAGGCACAGGTCCAGGGGGTGTTGGATTTGTCCAACTCCTCTTTGACTCCCAACTGTAACAGAGCCATTACCCGCCGGGGCAGGATGGTCAGGTGTTCAGCCATCGGGCAGGAACCTGAACAGGTGCCACACTGGTAGCATTTGTGGAAGTTTTGGCCGCTGATTTCCATTACTTTCTTTTTATACTTTTCATCGCTGCTGAATTTAATTATTTCTAACGGCATCAGAACCTCTTCTATGAAAATGAAATGTTAATTGCTTGTTTTGATTATGATTAAGGATTTGTTTCCTGGTTGCCTCTGTAAATATAATAGTGAAACTTTTCACAATATAAATCATCTTATTCTAAATTCCATTATATATAATCGGGTTAAAAAAAACAACTACTTTGCTATTATTTTCACAATTTTTTTAGTCAGCCAATATTTTTAGGATAAAACCGTTTGATAAAGATAATCACTAAATTATAACAGCCTGGTATGAGCTCGTAGAGTATCTAAACCGGAGTGGTAGATAATAATTGAAGTGCTTAAAAGGCAAATTCATTGTAAACAGAGATTCAATCCGGAACCAGACCATACACCTGACGTGGTGCCAAATACTGGGGAAAACGGTCGATGAGAGCTTTTCGCATCAGGAAACATAAATGACATTCGTCGATATATGCCTCTTCATGTTCAAGACCATATTCTCGCACCAGTTGAGCCGGGCCGCCTTTCAACAGGGGACCGCAGACCGGGTGAGCATGACCGTTGTAATTTTTAACCAGTTCCGCCAGCGGGGTGGTCCACATGTTACCCATGCTGATTCCCTGGCAGATATGAACATTTCCATAAGGGTCAAGATGCACCCGCTGGGGATGTTCCAGTTCTTCGTGAGGACAGGAATTAAAAAGCTCCCAGCGGCGGGTGGGCAGGTCTTTGGTCAACTTCTCCCCCGCCCGGCCTTTGAACATGACGTTCCCGCCGATAACCGGAGCGCCTTTTTCATTGCCGATTGTGATGCAGGGTTTGACCAGAGGGGGGTCGATGCTGATGGTCCCGACCGGCATGCCCAGCCTTTTGGCGGCGGTTTTAGCCAGCTGGGCGGGGCTGATGTTACTGTCACCGTGATGGAAAACGTCGTCGCTCAAACTCAAATCGTTGATTTTGATTTTATTGATTTCCCGGAGCCAGATTTCCGCATCCTCGACCGAATTTGCCCAGTAACAGTTGGTTACCAGGCCGATTTTCAAATCCAGGCTGCGCGCCAGCCGCAACCCTTCAAGCATCAGCGGATAATACAAAAACGGCTCGCCGCCTTCAAAATAGACGTTGTTCACGGAGCGGATTTTTCTTATTTCAGAAAAAACATTGCGAAGCTGATAAATGGTGAACGTCCCCCGGGCAGCAGGACCGCAAAAAAGAAAACAGTGGTCGCACTCGAAATTACAATTATAGGTAAGAAGAAAATGAATGCCGGTCAGCACCCCGATTCTCCCCTGTTATAGATACTATGTTTATGTAAACGTTTTAAAATGCTGTTATTTGACAGTATTTACAAGCTTAAAATCGTTTTTTTATACTGTGAATTTTAGAATATTTTTAAACGATGCCATTCAGTTATTGAAAACAGAAATAACCGACCTGATAGAGCGGTTATATATATGTATTCGTGAAAGAGTTAAAATTTATTCAATGTTGAGATTTCAAGTGGTGAAATAGGATACTGGTGGGTATGAGTTAGAAAGAATATTGAGAATATAAAATGAAAGGAGAGTTGGACCTTAATGCATCGAATCGGTCAACTCTCCTTCCACGACTTTAGCGGTACGGGGGATCGAACCCCGGCTTGATGGCTGAGAACCACCTGTCCTAACCACTAGACGATACCGCCATTCAATGCGCAATGCTAAAAAAGCAACATGAAAAATATAAATATATTAAAACCCCTGTCAAGGACTGGTTGTTGTTGTGCGGCAATAAGATACGCCCCAGTCCCTGTTAATATCAAGAGTGGAAAAGGCTTAGAATACAATTTTTTTTCAACATTTTTTTGTATTATTTTACTATATTTTTCAATAAAAAATGACAGCTCTTATGCCAGATTGGCAGAACGTTTATAATTAATATTAAGTTGTTAATAAACAGTTACTTATCATTTAGCTCAATTTTTAACAGAGTATTTTAAGTGCAGTTATCAGCTTGCATCTTGTTTATTTTCTTCTATATTTAAAGTCAAATTTTATTCAGGAGATATAATGCCTGCCAAAAGAAAATCAGAATTTCCCAAAATAAAAGAATTGAGTTATAAAGACCTTGATTATCAAGTTCAGTACAAACCCGGAAAAATTGCATCCTCGGACGACATTAATCCCTGCTGTGAAATTATCGGTCAGGACCGGGCGATCAATGCCATTAAAATGGGTTTGAATGTTAAGAGTAGAGGTTACAATATTTTTGTTACCGGTTTTACCGGCAGTGGCCGTACTACCACCATCAAGCATTTATTACAGCAACTGGAACATCAAACCCCTTCTTTGAACGATGTTTGCTATGTCAACAATTTTCGCAACCAGGACAGTCCCCGGGTACTGATATTCAAAGCCGGGGAGGGGAAACGGTTTAAGAAGGACATGACCTATCTGATTGATTCCATTCGTAAAGCCGTACCCAAGGCATTAATGTCGGAAGATTACAAAGACCGTCAGAACCGCATTGTCCGTGAATTCGAGAACCGGCAGAAAAAATTGATTAACGAATTCGAGGACAAACTCAACGAAGCCGGGTTCGTAATGGTACAGCTGCAGTCGGGTATGGGGATTCGCAACGAGATACAGCCGTTGATTGATAATGAGCCGAATTCCCTGGAGAAGTTGGAACGGCTTTCGAAAGAGGGGAAGTTTGCACTGGCGCAGCTGGACGAACTTCGCCGTAAATGGGACAGCCTGAGGCGGGAGTTTGATGTCGTGACGATTGAGTCGAAAAAGCTCGGCACCAAGCTCGAGGATGCGCTGGAAAAATTGAGAATCTCCATCGTCGCCCCGCTGGTAAAAGATAAAATCGACCTGTTGAAAAAGCGTTATCCCAGCGAAAAGGTTATCATGTATCTGGAGGAGGTGGAGGCCGCTCTGGTTGAGGACCTTGACCGGTATCTCGAAGCTCAGCCGCGGCGGGGCGAGGAAGAACCGCCGCCTTATCGCAAGCGGGAACCGTTCGAAGAATTTTCCGTCAATTTGATTCTTGACAATTCCGAAACCGAGGGAGTACCGATTATTATAGAAAAGTCGCCCTCCTACAAAAACCTGTTCGGGTCACTGGAGCGGGTAGTTGACCGTTTCGGGTACTGGCGTACCGATTTCACCCGCATTTATTCCGGTTCGCTTTTGAAAGCCGATGGCGGTTTCCTGGTTGTCAATGCTTATGACCTGCTCAGTGAGCCCGGAATATGGTGGCCGTTGAAAAGAGCGCTGCGTAACGAGGAGATGGAAATTGCCGGGTACGACCCGTATTTCATGATGGCCGGGTCGGGGATTAAACCGGAGCCTATTCCTGTCGATGTCAAGGTGGTTCTTATCGGGGAAGCTCATGTTTATAACCTGCTGTGGCATCTTGACGAGGATTTCAAGAAAATATTTAAAATCAAAGCGGAATTTGACAGCGTCATGCCTTTAAACGACGACAATATCTCGGAATATTTCAGTTTTGTCCGGCGGATAATCGATTCCGATAAACTGCCGCCGTTCGATATCAGCGGTTTGCAGGCGGTGGCGGAGTATGGCCGGAAGCTTTCCGGGAAGAGAAATAAACTCAGCGTGCGTTTTGTCCAGGTTGCCGATATCGTTCGTGAGAGCGCTTATTGTGCCCTGGAACGCAAGGTTAAAAAAGTCACCCGGACCGATGTCCACACGGCGGTTACCCGCAAAAGGCGGCGGGCTAATCTGGTCGAAGACAAGCTGCAGGAGATGTTTGACGAAGGCGTCCTGATGGTGTCAACTTCCGGCTCGGCCGTGGGGCAGGTCAACGGCCTGGCCGTTTACAGTATCGGTGAACATACCTTCGGCCGACCCTCGCGCATCACCGTCAGTACCTCGCTCGGCAAAGCCGGAATAATCAATATCGAACGGGAAGCGGACCTTTCGGGACCCATTCACGACAAGGGCGTGCTGGTGCTGACCGGTTACCTGCGGCAGATGTTCGCGCAGGACAAGCCGCTGATGATGTCGGCGTCGATAACTTTCGAGCAGTCTTACAGCGGCGTTGACGGCGATTCTGCCTCGTCCACCGAGGTCTATGGCATCCTTTCTTCATTAAGTGGTATTCCGATCAAACAGAACTTGGCGGTGACCGGTTCGGTTAATCAGAAAGGTGAAATTCAACCGATTGGCGGTGTCAATGAAAAGGTCGAAGGCTTTTTCGATGTCTGCAAAAGCCGCGGGCTGACCGGCGACCAGGGGGCGCTCATCCCGCATCAGAATGTTCAGGATTTGATGTTGCGTCCGGATGTCATGGAAGCCGTAAAGAAAGGGAAGTTTCATCTATACCCGGTCAGAACCGTCGAGGAAGGCATTACCATACTGACGGGCGTAAACGGTGGTAAGCGTCTCCCCTCGGGTTCGTTTACACCCGGCTCGGTGTTGGCGCAGGTCGATGAGAAGCTGCGTGAGATGGCTTTGACGCTGGAAAGTTTCGGGCGTCAGGATAACAACGAGAGCAACCAGCGCCGTAAAAACAAGCGCCCGTCGAAAAAGAAAGACCGAGCCTGAGCCGAAGCGATATGAACGCTGACGTTCGATGGTGCGGTGATGCTGGTTGTCATGAAAAAAAATTGCACCTTAAGCAAATTTATTGATTTTTTTTATTGACAATGTTTAAAAATATTGTTTTCTATGGTATTGAACATAAACATGGAGAGTGTTCAATGCGCAAAGTTAAAAAAACAGCGAAGAAGAAAGCTTCGGCCAAGAAGAAAGTAGCGAAGAAAAAAGTCGCCAGGAAAGCCGTAGCGAAGAAAAGAAGCAAGCGTATCCGCTGCATGGCCAAGACCAAAGACGGCAAGCAGTGCAAACGCTTTACAGATGGCAAGAGCAAATTGTGCTCGGTTCACAAGAAAAAATAATGGCATCTGTGATTTAACGAAAAACGGCTGCCCCTGCGGCCGTTTTTTTTACGATATTCAGTTTTGAATCAGAAATCAGCCCCGAACGAGAAATAATAAGTCGGTTTGTCGGAAACGCTGTAAAAATCGGTTCCCCAGGCCAGGTCGTAGCGTAAGAGAACAAATCCGAACAGGTTCGCGCGCATGCCGAAGCCGAAACCGGTGTGAATATCCACCAGGCGGCTTCGCCCTCCCTGCGAAGTACCGCCTTTGAAGTCGTCATCGTACCAGGCCGAACCCATATCCATGAAAATGGCGCCGTTGATATTGCCCAGGACCAGCGGCAGGGGGTAACGCATGGCGAAATACTGGATCATCGGAAAGCGGAATTCCATATTCACCAGTCCGAAACGGTTACCGGACAGTTCGTAATAAGGTACGCCGCGAAGAGGCGTGATGACATCGGCGAAATAAAGATTCTCGACGTCATAAACTTTATCATCGAGTGTCCGGGTACCGATCCAATTGGTTGTTCCGCCCAGGAAGTACAACTTGGGTGTGGTGCCGAAGGAGGCGGCGCCGGCCAGCCGAATGGCGAAGGAGAACGTTTTGTCGATATGCCAGTAATGCCGATAATCAAGTTCAGCGGCTGAAAATTCGATATCCCGGGCATCGAATAGATTCTTCCCGCCTTCGAGCGTCACTTTCGTGCGGCGACCGTTGACCGGACCGGTATTGCCCCACAGGATATTATCCATGACATAAGAAAGCGTCACCTTGGTTACCTTGGAATTGCGGTTTTCACGGGGGTCGTCGTAATCATGATATTTCCGGTTGATGAAATACTGGGAAGCGCTAAGTTCCAGGCGGTTGAAGAGCGAAAAAGGCCGCCGTATAAAAAGCTGCAGACCGAAAAAACGGTCGGAAAAGAGATGGTCCCTGTTATCGAGGTAATAGTTATTGGTATGGAATAATCCCGCTCCGTAACTGATGCGGTTTTTATTATTCAGATAATAGGCCTGAACGTTGGACTGGTCGATGGTGTTGACCAGGTCGGTGGCTACCAGGATCTGATGGTTGCCCAGGTAATCGGAAAAGACAAAATATGACTGGCCCTGCAATCCGAAAAAGGTGTCATACATGAAGCCGCCGCCCATGTAGTCCGGGGTGAATTTGACTTTATATTTCTTGATGGCATATTCCCCGCTGGGCAGAATGGGGGTAATTGTATCGAACGACAGCGGTTCTTCGGAGGGAACGCCGAAAGCAGTCGTATCGTCGGGAATATTTATCATAAGCGAATCGAGCGGGTCCGGTTTTTTCGGGCTCACATAAACGTACTCATCGTTGTAGGTCCCGGTCCGGGTGATGGCGGTATCGCTTTCCCGACCGGTTCCGGTACTGTCGGCAACAGTCGAATCGGCAAAGGTAATTCCCGTATCGGTGTCAGCCGTATCGTTTGTACTGATTGTTTCTGGGCCGGTTTCAATCTCGGAAATTAATCGGGCCGTGTCGGTTTTCTGGGTAATGAAGGTTGAATCTCTGGTTTTCCAATCTTCTTTTTTCTGCCTGGCGGAAACATATTTGCCCAATACAAAGTCGGTCGGTGACAGGACGCCGTTGTTACCGGCGGGGACCAGTTTATCGAGTACGAAGATATCATAACTGCCCCGGTAGAAGGCGGAGAAGGCGATTTTGTCGCTGTTGGGACCCCACGATATAGAGCTGACACCGGATAAAATGTCAGTGACGGCGTAATTTTTCAAACTGTCAAGATAGCCGATGTATATGTTATCAATGCCGTTGCGGTTGGATATGAAGGCTATTTTATTGCCGCTGGGTGCTACAACAGGATTTTTATTGGGACCGGGGCCGACATCGACCGGTCTGATACGATGCGATTTCAGTTCCACCCGGAAGATGTTGTAAATGCCGTACTCGAAATCGCCGGGATTGACCGCCACGGCTTTCATATAGGCGTGTGCCATGAAATCGAACTCGGGATTTTGAGGATGCGGACGGTCCGAAGAAAAAATCAATTCGTCGGAGTTGGGCATCCAGCTGGGCTCGACATCGTCGAACCGGTCGTCGGTTATCTGCTCAATTTCACCACTCTCGAGATAATAAATATAAAGGTCCCTTTTGTGCCGGTCGAGGGCGGAGAAAGCGATTTTTTTGCCGTCGGGTGACCATGACGGGGAAATGATATTATGAAATTTTAATCTTATTTTTTTATAAATTTTGCCCCTGGTGAGGTTGTAAAAGAAGAGCGATTCCTTGCCTTTGGATTTGGCGACAAAAACGATATTAAGACCGTCGGGTGAAAAGGATATGCCCGAAACGTAAGAATGCAGCGACTCGACGTCAGCTGAACGTTCCGATTTCACCAGTTTTTTTATTTTTTTACCGTCTATAGCGGAAATCAGGACTATCTCGGTGTAATCCGAGATATCGGTGAAGATGGCGATTTTATCGCCCTCGGGCGAGAAAGCCGGTTTCTCGTTGAAATATGAATTATCCTCGCGGGCATGGGTCAGCTGATTGGCGATTTCGTCTGCTTCCTTGCGCTTGGCGATTTCCGGCCAGTAACGCCGTTTCATTTCCTTGGAAAAATCTTCCCAGAATTCTTTCATTTCGACGCCCAGCGTGGCCTTGATGGTTTTATTGACCGACAGTAACTGTTTACCCCGCTGTAAAAATTCACCCAGTTTGTCTTCGCCGTATTTGTCCGCAATATATTTAACCATGGCCTGTCCCTGGCGGTAAGCCATATAACCCCCCAGGTAATCCGGCGGTATCAGGTAGTTATTGATGGTGGCGTCGCGGATAAACATGTCGGTAAAATAATCCCATTGGCCGCGGGAAGAATACTCGGCATAACCTTCGGAAAACCACAGAGGCATATCGAACAGACGGCGCTGGGAAAGAAGGGAGGTAAAAAGGTTACCGTAGAGCATATCGAAGGTAACGGCATGGGTCAGTTCGTGGTGCAGAACGTGGCGAAAATCTTCATAGGAGCCGTTGAACGGTGCGACAATCCGGTTTTTTGAAACGGTGGTGAACCCCCCCACGCCTTCGGGCAGAAGGTTGGGAATTATATTGGTCTGCTGGAAGTCGTTCTGGGAATTATACAGGAAGACAGGAACTCTTTTCTGAATCTTATAGTTCAATTCGGAGGAAATGGCCACGTATGAGGATTCCATGACTTCAGCGGCGAATTTGGCAATCGGGTACGCTTCTTCATAAAAATGAATATCAAAATGGCGGGTCTGGATATAGCTCCAGTCGAAGTTTTTGTAACGGACCTTATTCTTTCCGAAATAAGTCTCCTGGGAAAATGAGAGACTGGTATAAGCCAAAGTGAGGATTAGAGCCAGCAGGGCGACTTTTCTCATAAGATGTCATGTCCTTCGATTATTAAAATACCTGTTTCAGGTTAAAAAAACCCTTACACTATAAAAACAGTTTTACCCAGGTTAAAGTTTAATTTTATTTCCAGCGGTTTCAACCGTTTATATCTTACTCCTGATTATATCGGCACCCAGAGAGGATAACTTTTCCTCCAGTTTATAATAAGCCCGGTCAATATGATAGACCCGTAAAATTTCGGATTTGCCCCGGGCCGCAAGGCAGGCCAGGGTAATCCCGGCTCCGGCCCTGATATCGGGCGCCATGACCTCAGCGCCGTTAAGTTCTTTGACGCCGGTAACGATCGCCTCGGAGCTGGAGACGGTTATATTGGCACCCAGCCGTCGGAATTCCATCGTATGTGAAAACCGGTCCGGATAGACGGTATCCTTGATATGCGAGGTCCCCTGAGCCAGACAGGTAGCGGCCATG
>JAQUSF010000053.1 GCA_028715215.1 Candidatus Zixiibacteriota bacterium | reverse complement strand
CCATACCCACGTACAGACCGCCGATGAATCCATCAGCAGTCGCGGTACCGCCTATCTGACCGATGCCGGGATGACAGGCCCCCATGAATCGATAATCGGTATGGAAATCGGTCCCTCACTGGGACGTTTTTTGACCGGTATGCCCAAAAGGTTTACCACCGCTTCCGGTGATGTCAAACTTTCCGGAGTGGTCGTCCAGGTGGACAGTGAAACCGGGCGGGCGGAAAGTCTCGAACGAATTAAAATTAACTTCGACATCAACGAAGTTCAGGTCAAAAAGAATACCGACGACTATTAAGGAATACTTTAATATGACCGCACAACTCATTGATGGTAAAGTAGTTGCCAACAGAATGCGTGAACAGCTGGGAGAGCGGATTGAAGCCTTGAAAAAAATGGGCATTATCCCCGGTCTGGCAACGGTTCTGGTCGGGGATGACCCGGCTTCGGCATCCTATGTCCGGGGAAAAGCCAAAGCCTGCGAAAAACTGGGACTGTATTCCGAAGTGATAACCAGACCGGCTACTTTAACTCAGGATGAACTCTTGGCTATCGTGGACCGGCTGAACAACGACCTTAGGATAAGTGGTTTTCTTGTACAATCCCCGCTTCCCCGTCCCCTTGACGAACAGGCGGTTGTATTAGCCATTAAGCCGGAAAAAGATGTCGATGGTTTTCATCCGGTTAATGTCGGCCTGATGTTAATCGGTCGCCCCGGCCTGTTGCCCTGTACCCCTCACGGAATAATCAAGCTTATGGAATATTATAACCTTGACCCTTCCGGAAAGGAAGTCGTAATAGTCGGTCGTTCCAATATTGTGGGAAAGCCGATGGCCGCTCTTTTAATGCAGAAAAGAAAATGGGCTGACGCCACCGTTACTGTAGCTCATTCCCGAACCGGTAATCTGGGTGTGGTTACCCGCCGGGCGGATATCCTGATCGCCGCTATCGGTCATCCACGGTTGATAACCCCGGAGATGATTAAAGATGGTGCGGTGGTGATTGATGTAGGTGTCAACCGGGTGGATGATTGCGCTTCCGAGAAGGGGTATCGCCTGGTGGGAGATGTTGATTTTGAAGGTTGCTCTCAAAAAGCTTCCTACATCACACCTGTACCCGGCGGAGTCGGACCGATGACTATTGCCATGTTGATGTACAATACGGTGATAGCCGCCGAAAACCAAAGCAGAAAATAGTTGTATCTTAGATTATATTTTATTTCTTAATTTCTGCAATAAAATACATACTTCTAACTAATACTTTAATTCTTTTCCTTATTATAGTAATCACAAAAAAACATAATAAAAATTGAGTCATTTTTTTTTTTTATAATTTATTCAAATCAAATTACTTAGAAGTTATTTTAAGGGTGTTTAAAGAAGGAAATAATTTCCCTATTTATTTATGCGACATTGAGATAGAGGGCATAAACTTTGCTGTATAGTCACTATATAAATCTAAACATTAAACCGCTTGATTGATGTTATAGTGAGAATACCCCGCATATTTATCCTCTGGGCTTTTATTATTTTTATAAATCTCGGTTTTTTTTATAATTTATCTGCTGATACTTACGAGGAATCATCCGCGGATGCTGACGGTCTGGCTCAAATTGTTTTAATTATTTCATCCAGTCAGGTAGTGGGACAGCCCCTGATTACGGAAGCACGAATTATTCTTCTGGACAGTAACAGTAATCAATTGACCGGTTATGACCTGGCTACCCATCCCATAACATTGATTTCCGAAACAGGTTTACTGGTTCCTGATGTACTGGATAATCAGGCTCTTCTGAGCGGTGGTGTAATAAATATTCTGGCCGCCCAGGTCGTTTATCAGGGACCGACCGGGAATGTCGAGATATATGCCACCGACGGTACCATCAGGTCATCAAACGTCATTGTGTCCTTTAACGGTTATGATATCCTTGATGCCTTTGATTTCATCGGCAACGATATCAGTCAGATATATTCCGGTTTGCCGACAACCATTCATGTTACGGTACAGAACCGGGGGACCCGGGTAGCTTACAGTCAGCCGACTGTCAAGGCTTATTTTAAATCGGGGGGCGGGTCTATCAAGCATATTTTTTATCAACCTCGCGCCAACGGCATTATCGATACCTTACCAATAAGGCTGGAAACCCCCAATCTCAATCCCGGTCAGGACACGATGATTCTTGAACTGTCCAGTGAATACTTTATCTCAGAAACCATCCTGACTTCTTTTTCGCAAAAAAGAATTCCGGTTACGGTTTATGAACTGGCAACTTTCGAAGTCGTAGAAAACAGTCTGGTTCCGGATACCGTTTACCCCGGAGTGACTTTTTCGATGGCTTTCGATGTCGCCGCCGTTGACTTCCCTGGTCAGATTGACAGCACCCATTTGGTAATTAAATTGGCTGACCGGGCGGATGGAACCGACCTGACCACCATCTATCAGGGTGCCCCGGAACCGGTATCCTATACCAACGGTATCATAAGATATTCCGGACTTAATGCCCGCATAGATACCACTGCCGGGCTTTTACCGGGGAATTATTATATCAAGCTCGAATATGAGCTCATCTCCGGGGGTAATATCTTTTCTCTGGAAAATACCTATCCCGATTCCCTTACCCTCCTGGCGTCACCATCCCTGTCTTATATCTCCGGTTCTCTGGCTCCGACCGAGGTTCTTGGTGGTGATGATATTACTTTCAGCTTTAATATTAATCTTTCCGGGGTGTCGTTTCTGGAGATTTTACCTGAAAGCACTTTATTTACCATTACCGGTGTCGGTTTTACCTCGGCGGTTAATCTTGTAATTCCTTCAAATATTCTGAATCAGGGTATTAATACAATTACCACGAAACAGTTTTTTATCCCTATCGACCAGATGGGAGAAAACCTGACTGCCGGTTCCTGGTTCAGTTACCGTCAGGCCGGTTCGGCAAACTATTTAAAATTCAGAACTGATTTTGGCGGGCAAACAATTGCCGTTACCGAATTACCGGAAGTAAAGATTATTTCCCTTGAAGCTCTTTTACCCAATAAACCCCGGGTTAATACGGGGCAGAAGTTCCAGATGCGGTCTAAAATTGCCAACCTTTCCGAAGTCCTCGTAAAAGACCTGGAGCTTGTCCTTTCAACCAACGGCAATTCGGATTTTGATTCTCAACTGGTTATTGATACCATCCTGCCTTATGATACGGCTGAAGTTTATTTTTCAATAACTGCGGATACGGTGATTAACGTCAACGAGCTATTTCAGCTTAAAATAGTTACTCAGAATATCGAAAAATTGCCTCCAGCGGACGATATTGAGATTATTATCATAGAAAAACCGGCTCTGTTGCTTTTATCTTATAACACCAAGGGTATTAATAACGGTCTGGTCGAACCCGGTGATTCGGTTGACCTGGAAATAAGTCTGACCAATTATGGCCAGGCGCTTACTTCATCAGGTCGCTATCGGTTATCAACCGGAGGTATTCCCATGGGTATTGTCGATCCGCTGAACGGTAATATCGCCCCCAATGTTCCCTTGAAAATACGTCTGGTCGCGCCCGAAATGGATACGACCACCAGGATTAGTTTCATCCTGACCGAACTTCCACGCGACCTTAATTATGGCGAGCCCGCAGATATTGAAGATACCTCCTTCAGTTTCCCGGTTAAAATAGCATCCCTGGCGGCGGACCTGTTTATCAAGCCCGGGATAATATCGAGTCTGGTGACAGTCGGCGATATCAATGAACTTTTTCAACTGGAATTGACCAATACCGGGACGGCCTCTATAACCGACATGCTCCTTAAGGACATAACGGTCATCTTAAGTGACCGCCAGGGTAGGCCTTTGCCGGTGCGTTCGCTTATCGAAGTCGGCAACACCGGTTTTTATGAAAATGATGAAAAAGTGACAACGGCAGTGGCGGGCCAGGATAAACTGGTCCTGAATTTTTCCGATTTTATTATCAAGGCTGCCGAACAGCGCACCATCGTCTTTAAAACTCAGCTGGTAGCCTCCCCGACTGAAACTTTTTCGATCCGTCTTGATAATGTTGTGGTTAATGCCGAATTTATTGACCCGTACCTGGCCGGCGAAAACGTGGAAATTTCGTCCTCGTCCGGGGATTCGACCCTTATTGATAATACCTTTATAACCGCCGGTCACACCCTGGCTACCTCCTTTAAAATCGAAAATAATCCCTTTAATCCATATCAGGGTCCCGCCGGATTCCGTTATTTTCTTAAAGCCGCCAGCAGGGTGGAGTTCAGGATTTTTTCGCTTATCGGGGAGGAAGTTTACGCTCATGATATTCCTGAAGGTGACGGTCTTGTCGGCGAGTTGAATGAACTTAACTGGGACGGCCGCAACAACAACGGGGATATGGTCTATAACGGGGTATATGTAGCCATTATAAAAATTTTGGTTACGGGTGAGGAAGCCCGGATGAAAGTAGCGGTACAGAAATGAAAACGGTGTCGCTTACCAGTATTCTACTTGTTATCCTGCTGGCGCCGGTAACGGTGCTTCAAGCCGGTGATGCCGGTCAGGAAACACCGTTTACCCTGGGTGCCGGAGCCGCTTCTCTGGGCATGGGTGGCGGTTATACTTCCCTGGCCAAAAATGCCGCCGCGGTCTATTATAACCCGGCTTGTCTCAGCTACATGGATTACCAGGAATTGTCGCTGATGCATACGGTGCTGTTTGAAGGTACGATGTACAACTTTGGTTCATGGGTATATCCCATCTCCGATAAAAGCGGCGTCGGCCTTGGTTTTATGCGGGTCGGGACTGATGATATCGTCAGAACCATCGCTTTCGAAAATCAGTATTCGTTCGGTTATTCCCATTCGCAGTTTATCATTGCATACGGTCACCGCCTGCTTAAGGGCGTGTCACTGGGGGCTGGCTTTAAAGTCGTCAACCAGAGTATGGACGATAACTCGGTGTATGGTTTCGGCTTCGATTTCGGATTGTCCTGGCGCTTATGCCCGCATCTTGCGCTCGGTCTGGCCGCCCGGGATATCATCCCCCCGAAACTGGAACTCAACGATTATAAGGAAACTACCCCCTATTCTCTCGCCGCCGGCGCTTCTCTCCGGGACATAGTTTTTCTCGGACATTCCCGTTTGACCCTTTCTTTGGACCTTGAAAAATTTGAACAGCGTTCGGTTAAGATTCATACCGGGGCGGAATTGAGTTTTTATGATGCCTGTTTTCTCCGGGCGGGATATGACCGCGACAACTTCTCATTCGGAGCGGGGCTGAAATTTCATCGTCTGAAATTTGACTATGCTTATAAAATACTCGATTATATCGAGGACAGCCATAATTTTTCCCTGGCGTTTTTTATCGGCTCATCGACGGAACAGAGAATGGCCGCCAGACAAAAACACTATGTCCAGGTACCGGTAGTCGAGGTGGTGGACGAACGCCAGAAACAGTTTATGCAATTGAAAACCAAGGCAGATTATTTCTTCCGCCAGTTTGAATTCGATTCGGCCCTGTTTTATTATGAGTTGTCTTTGCAATACGACCCGGGCAATGAGGAAGTCCTGGAAACTATAGCTTCAATAGAACAGGCCAATAAACTGGAAAAAGAGCAACAGGATAAATTGCATCTTGCCAGCCTGGAATATCATCAGTTTATCGAACGTTACTACAACCAGGCACAGCAGTTTTACGAAAAGAAATATTATACCGCCGCGAAGGATATGCTGGGTTTGATTTTCGAAATAGAACCGGCCAATCCCCGGGCGGATGAATTAAGCGCCCGAATCGAGAACGCCATAGTTGCCGAAATAAGCTCCAACTGGCAGACTGCCCGTAAAGCCACCGATGAGGGCCAGCCGGTGAAGGCCATCGAAGCCTACAACCGCATTCTGGAACTTGACCCGAACAACGATTCTGCCCTGGCGGCCAAGGAAAAAACCCTGACCAGCCTGGACCTGTCACAACAGCTTAATCTGGGCATCACCTTTTTCAAACAAACCCAGTACGAAGAAGCCCGGCAGCGTCTTGAATCGGTATTGAAAATTGACAGCCGGAACCCGGTGGCTATTGAGTACCTTGAAAAAATAAAGGAGGTTCATACCAAGCCGTCAACTCTTGAGGATTTGCAGAAAGACAAAAATATCTGGAATTTGTACCTTGAAGGTATCCGTTACATGCGTAACAAGGAATACCAGAAAGCCATTGAAACCTGGAATAAGGTACTGGAAGCGTACCCCGGGAACAGCAATACCCTTCATAACATAGAACAGGCTCGCCTGCGCCTGGAGTCGGAAAAAACCAATTAATTTATTATTTTTTTATAGATTCAGTTCCGTTACTTGCCTAAACTTGGATTATGTTTCGCCGCCCGATAAAAGAAATTGATGCTGAGTTTTTAGCTGAAGAAAAATACCTGGATAATATACGCCAGATTGTCAAGGAAAGTTGTGCCGCGGCGGGGATGGCCCGCAAGGACATCACCTCGGTTCTTCTGGCCATCGAAGAAGGCGCGACTAATATCATTCGTCACGCTTATCTTTATGAAAAGGGCACTCTACGCCTTCGTATTGTCATTTATAAAAAATTGATTGCCTTTTCCATGATTGATTCCGGGCGGTCTTTTCAACCCGAGGGTTCCGGTAAAATTGACCTCCAGCGCCTGGTGGAATCAGGGCGTAAGGGGGGGCTCGGTTTCTACATGATTCAGCGGATAATGGATTCGGTCGAGTACATTTCCGCCGCCGGATTTAATGAGTTGCGGATGATTAAACGCATCCATGGCCGTCCCGGTGACACGCCTTCGATCCTGCGACGGATGTTCACTTTGCGGGTCAAGTTTTCCGTCTGGACTTTTTTTATTGTCAGCCTGATTATTGGCGGGGCTTTCTACTATATCAACGACCGGACCAAAGATGAAGTTTACGCCCACCTTGACGATACCGTCAAAGCCCTGACCAGTTCCATGTCGGAACAGGTCGCTGGATATATCATCAACAGTCGCAGCGATGTCGAGTTCGATGAACTTATTCGCAGTTATGTCCGCTCCAACGCTATTTTAAAACTGGTCGTGCTGACCGATTCCAACGGTATTATTCTGGCGCACAGCGAAGACATCCTCAACCTTCGAAAACCGTACATACCCCCCGGTTTTGTAGATGTTCAACTGCTCAATGTTACCCAGCGTTACACCGTCGATGGGCAACAGCTCAACTACCTGGTGGAACCAATTAAAGTTGGTGGCCGCAATCTTGGACGGGTTTATGTTATTTATACTTCGGAACCGATTTACAAGAAGTTATCTGAAGCCCGGGGGAAATTTATCCTGTTAACGGGCATCTTACTGCTGGTCGGAGTCCTGGGAATTTATATGTTGTCTAATTATTTTGTCAAACCCATCGTGAAGATTACCCAGCGGGTTCGGCAGTTTACTTCCGGCGACCTGGAAACGGAACTGCCTTTGGAAGGCGCTGACGAATTCTTTGAAATTTCCCGCGCCCTTAACGATATGATGACTCGCCTGAGCCGGGACCGTAAAAACGTTATCGCCCGCGAAAAAATGGCCAAGGAAATCGAAGTTGCCTCCCAGATTCAGAAGACTTTATTGCCCCGCAAACTGCCGGTTTTACCGGGTCTGGAAGTAGAGACGTTTTATCGCGCCGCTTCGATGGTCGGCGGGGACCTTTATGATATCTTTGAAATTGATAACGACCGTTTTTGTCTGGTGGTAGCGGATGTCTCCGGAAAGGGAGTGCCGGCGTCGCTGGTTATGTCCATGATCCGGACGGTAATCAGAATCCAGTCGGAAAGAGCCGTTTCCGCCAAAGCCACTCTGGAACTGGTCAATGATTACATGACCAAAAATATTCCTCCCGGGATGTTTATCACCGTTTTTCTGGCTATCTATGACCCCGGGTTAAAGAAAATGAACTTGGTCTCAGCGGGGCACAATCCGATGCTGTATTATCGGGCTCGCACCGACCAGATTCTCCGTATCAATCCCGCGGGCATGCCGCTGGGTTTTCCGGTGACATTTGAACGTGGTTTTGAAGAGAGTCTCGAGGAAGTCAGCCTTGAACTCAATGAGGGCGATATCTTTTTTATCTATACCGATGGCATTACGGAAGCGACCGACCGTGAAGGTAAGCAATTCGGACTGGAACAACTGGTGAAATTCATGCAGGGACAATTAGGGCATCAGAAAACCGTAAAAATAGCCGACCTTTCCAGGGCGGTGGTGGAAGAGATCGATAATTTCGCCGGCTTTGCCAAACAGACCGACGATATCACCTTTATCCTGGCGCGCTCGATTTCCAGCGGTGAACCGGATTTCGAGAAAAAAAACTCCGAGCAGATTAGCCATGCGAAAAACCTTGAAGATATCCCGCACTCCCGTCTTGAAGAGTAATATTTTACTTGCTTATAAAGCCTCTTTTGCTTAATAGTTTATTAAGATAATTAATTGAATTCTGGCTAAATAAATGGATAATATCAGTATTTCACTTTCCGAAAGCGGTCCGGGTAATAAAATTTCCGAAGTGCGTATTGATGGTGTTATTGATACTCTTACGGCCAGCGAACTGGAAGAGGTTATTGATTCCCTGGTGAAAAGAGAACGGTATCATATCGTTATTGACCTGGCCGGGGTGGATTATATCTCTTCTGCCGGCTGGGGGATATTTATTTCCCACATAAAAGACTTACGGGTCCATGGCGGGGATATTAAACTGGCCAACATGATTCCCAATGTCTATGAAATTTACGAACTTCTGGAATTTGATAATATCCTTCAGGCTTTTTCCTCGGTGGACGAAGCCCGGGGAAAATTCAAAGGTATAACTTCGGACCATGACGGCTTAAAAAAAAAAGACCCGGTGTTAACCCGCGTAACCGTCGTTGACGGCTTCGCTCAGAATCCGAAGGTACCAGGCGCACGGGAGGGTGATAATCCCGCAATAGTGACATCCTCTGTCAATACTGATATCGAGGTAATGGTTCTGCGCCATATACAGCAGGACCCTTTCCTGACCATCTCAGAAATAAAAGGGGAAATAAAAAAAGATATGCCCGAGATGACAGTGGGCTGGTGGAAAATTTTTTCCATTCTGAAAAAAAGGGGACTGTTAAAGAAACGTTCGCGTTTTCGTTATGCCCGGGGACGTTTTTAGCCGCATAGTTTTAGTTGACACAAATCAATTATAAATTAAATTATATATAGACGCTTATACAGTGGGTGGATAATGCTCAGCCAAACCTACATTACGGCGGCACTAGTGGTACTGGTGGTCGTTTTAATCTGCTTGCTCGTTTTCAGAATCCGGCATGAAAAAAAGCAATTAGCCCTCATTCGGCGTATGAATCTGGAGGAATTCTCCGCTTTTTTAAAGACTAATAGTGTTGAAGGTTCGATCCAGTATGTGGCTGGAAAAGTGTCTGATTTACTGAAGGATGTCTTTGAATGCCAGCGTATTGTCTTCCTTCGTAAACAACGCAGTTTCCTCGAATTAAATTATTACCACGGTATCAATAAATTTAACCGGTCGGATTTCCAGATTCGTTTCACCCAGCCGCTGGCCGATTTGTTTCGAATGACCTTTATACCGCAGAAATTGCACCGGTTGAAAGGCCAGATTCCGGAGACGGTTTATGCCAAATTGGTTGATACTGGCTTTGATATCTTTTTCCCTATTTTCTGGCGCGATAATCTCTATGGCGTTTATTTTATTAAAAGTAACCTCGAGACCAAAACACTGTCTTTTGCCGTTTTACTGGCCAGCCTGGCGCAATCATTATCCGCCGCTTATCATATCAAGTGGCATGAATCGCGCTATGATAAACTGGAGCGTAAAATGGTTACGCAACCGACCGCAAGTGTAAAAACCACCGATGATAATAAACCGTCCCTGAATATTTTGAAACTGGTCAGGCATCGTAATTCCGAAACCATAATCCCCAAAATAATAAGTACAGTAATAAAGGATACGGGGATGGAGCAGGTGGTTTATATTTATGAATCTAAACTTAAAACCGACCCCTTAAATATTTTTAAAGAAGGTATAACAGCCGGCTTCGAGACCCCGGACCGGGAAAGTTTCGATAAAATTCTGAAACGGCTTAACCAGAACGGTTTCCTGGAGCTCAATCACTATCTCAGGAAAGAAAATATTAATTCCGGGCTGGTGCCCGGATTGCTTAGAGCCGGTTTGAAGTATATGGCTATGTTTTCTCTTTCATCGCGCCAGGCGGGCTTGCTGGTCTGGAGCGGCGGTAAACCGCCCCAGGTAATCGCCCGCCAGTTGGAAGTAATCCAGCCTCATACTTTTGACCTGGTGGAGAATGCCGAATCCTATGAACGGGTAGAGGAAATGTCTTATACCGACAGCCTGACCGGCCTGGCCAATCAGCGTTATTTTAATAAACGACTTAACGAAGAAATCGGCCGGGCCAAGCGTTACCAGCGTTCTTTAGCCCTGATAATATTTGATATGGACGACCTGAAAAAAATCAATGACTCTTTCGGTCATCTGGCGGGTGATACCATTTTAAAGCGCCTGGGGCAGATTTTGAAAAGTTCCATTCGAGCCATTGATATAATTGCCCGGTACGGCGGCGATGAATTCTGCGTTATTATGCCTGAAGCCGACAAAGCCACCTGTAAACGATTCATGAACCGTCTTCAGGTTAAAATCTCTGCCTCAAAATTTAAAATTAATGAATTTAAGGAAGAACTGAGCTGTACTATTTCCCTGGGCGGAGCGATTTTCCCTGACCATGCCGATGATGCTGAAAAACTTATTTTTGCCGCCGATATGGCTCTTTTAAAAGCCAAGGATTCGGGTCGTAACAAATTTCTGCTTTATAATGACCCGGAACATGCGCTTCTTTTTCAATAATCGCAGTTTTTTTTATTCTTTACAGATAATTTAATAAAGTCTATATTAATTACCTTAAAAAAATCAAATTATATCCGATTTTTTAAGTATAACTTAAATTAATGGAAATACTTAACTATGAAAAGTAACCAGTATCTGTCAGGGAAGACAATCGGACTTGGTTTATTTATTTTCCTTTGCGGATTAATATCTCCTTTTGCTTCGGAATATAAAATTGGCGCTGAAGATGTGCTGGAAGTTATTTTCTGGCAGGACCCGCAGTTAAATACCACTGTCAGGGTCAGTCTGGACGGTAAAATAACCCTGGATATCATCGGCCGGATTGATGCCGCCGGTAAAACAACCGAGGAATTGCAAAATGATATCGTCCGTAATATCTCCCGTTTGAACAAGAACATCTCTCAGGCGGTGGTACGGGTAACCGCTTTTAATTACAACCATGTCTTTATAACGGGAGAAGTTGAAACTCCCGGGAAGAAAACATTTGAAGAAATTCCTGATTTATGGACGATTATAAATGAATCAGGAGGTATAACGGAGTTTGCCGACCTGTCCCGGGTGGCTATTATCAGGGGTGGGGAGCAGGCCGGTCAGGTGGAAATTGTCAATATCCGTAATGCCATCGCTACCGGGAACTTGAAAGATTTACCTAAAATCCGCCGCCAGGATACCATTGAAATACCCCGTCGCTTATACGGTCTGACATCGTCCGAACTGACCCAGCCGGTTGAGAAGAAAAACGTCATTTATGTAGTGGGCGCCGTTAATCAGCCGGGACCGGTGGAGTTTGAAGAGAATGTCGACTTCATGGAAATCCTGGCATTGGCTGGCGGCCCGACCCCTGAAGCCAATTTAAAAAAAGCACGCATTCTGACCAAGGACGGCCCCTATGCCCAGTCCTATCAGATTAATCTGGAAAAATATACTGAAACCGGCCGCCCCGCCCGGTATATCCTGAAAAACGAAGATACATTTGTTATCCCGCAGAAATCTACCAGCTTCTTCAGTGGCGGTATTACCACCTGGGTAGCTCTTATCGGGGGTGTAACTTCCGCGGTACTCCTGTATGAACTTATCAAACCGGACGAGACGGAAGAAGGGGCCGTGGTGGGAGATTAGAATCGGAAGGTTGATTGAAGAACCGAATGGAAACCTATCGTTTAAGCAGTAAACTGGCTGAAAAAGATAATGAATATCTTATTCAGACCGTAAATGATACCAACCTTGGGACGGTTTCAACTTCGATTTATATCAACGGTGTCCTGACGGAGACGGTGAACAGTTTATACCCGGTTGATATTAGCGGGAACGAAGTGCTGTCGCTGGTCAAGATTACTCATGAGGAAACCAAAAAAGAGATAGAAAATCTTCTTCAATCCTATCGTAAAGTGATTGAAACCGGCGATGCCAAGATGGCCTATTATCTGGGAACGGCTTTTTTTTATAAAGGTTTTTACCAGGAAGCCCGGAACCTTTTTACCAATGCTACGGAACTTGATGCCAGTCACCATCAGGCTTTTAACTATCTCGGTTTGACGGAACTGGCCCGGGGGAATATTCATCAGGCGATTGTTTCTTCGAGAAGGGCTGTAGCGCTGAAACCCGCTTTTGCGGATTATCGTAACAATCTGGGTGAAGCTCTCCTGGCTGATGACGCCGTTGATGAGGCGGTGGCGGAGTTTGAAAAAGCGATCGAAATAAATTTATATTATTGTGATGCCTACCTTAACCTTGGTCTGGCGCTTATTTTAAAAACCATCAAAGCCCCTGACCGGACCACCTGGCCGGAGCGCCTTGCCCGGATCAATGATTATTTCTACAAAGCCTCCCTGATTAATCCCGTTTTTAAAAGTCAGGCTTTCGATGAAGGTTTAAAGACGCTGAAACAGTTTGAATTATCGAGGGCGCTGAATATTTTCAAGCGCATCAGGGATACCAAAAAAGAAAATTACCGTCGGGAATTTTCCGGCTTTTACATGAAATTCGCTCTTTTAACAGACTGGGTTTCGGAGGAAGTGCTGCAGGAGCGGATTCTTTATCTTAAAAAAGAGCTTGAAAAAAACCCGGGTTATGTCGATTTACATGCCGAACTGGCGCGGTGTTATCTGGAACAGGCCCGGCTGGTCTGGCAGCGGGGAGTCGAGGGATATCGTAAAAGTAATGAAATCAATCCGGCTCTGTCCAAAATCAAGATGGCTTTGGATATTGTGGAAAATATCTCCGAAGATATCAGCCTTGGGCTCAGGAAAATTGCGGAAAAAGGGTGAAATAGAGGTATAACATATTATGTCAAGAGGCGCTTTATCCATAATCGATTACTTCAGCCTGGAGACGGCTTTTGCCGCCGAATTCCGCCGTCTGCTCTACAACCTTCAGAACACCGTCAAAACTGGTGAACTTAAAGCCTTACTGGTAACCTCTTCGATGCTGTCCGAAGGAAAATCGACCATCTCATCCCTGTTAGCCGTTACAGCCGCCCGGAAAGGGCTCAAAACGATCATGATTGACAGTGACCTTCGACGGCCGGTGATTCATAAATTGTTCAAACTGGAACGTCAGCACGGTATTCATGAAGTGCTCGCAGAGGAAGTTGCGGCCAAGAGCGTGATAAAGAAAACCAGCCTGTCCAATCTTGATATCATAACCGCGGGGAAAATCAGCGCCCACCCGGCCGAGGTTTTTAATGGCCCGGCTATCGGTCGTCTTATCGAAGAAATGAAATTCTATTATGATATAATTATTGTCGATTCCGCACCCATTATCCCGGTATCCGACCCTCTGTTCGTCGCTCAGGAAGTCGACGGTATCGTGCTGGTCATCAAAGCCGGGGAAACACAGCGTGAAGTGGTACAGCGGGCGGTCGATATTCTCAATACCAATAATTTCAAGTTGCTGGGTATCATTCTCAATAATATGTCAGGAAGTCTGCCGTATTACTACGATTACTCCTATTACGGTTATCATTATGACCAGAAACCGCCGGGTTTTAAAAAGGAATCGGGGAAGAACAAAAAAGACGGCAGTTCCTCAAAAAACAAAAATGATGATATTGCCCGGGATTCTATCTCTTCTAAAGAAAAATAAAAGTCAAAAAGCATATCGATGTCTACGAATCTCAATATCCTGACAGTCGATCTCGAAGAATGGTTCGTGGTTGAAGTTTTATCCGATCGCTATCGGTTTGATGAATGGACCGAACTGCCTTCGACGGTCATAAAGAATTGTCACCGCCTTCTGGAATTGTTTCGCCGCAAGGAAGTTCGGGCGACCTGGTTTGTCCTGGGCTGGATTGCCGATTATTATCCCGATTTAATCCGGGAGATTGCTTCTTACGGACATGAAATAGGCTGTCACAGCTATCGACATATCCGGGTGGATTCCCTGAGCCCGGAACAATTTCGGGAAGATACCAAACAGGCTATGGAGGCAATAACCAGGGCGACCAGTGTACGCCCGGTTGGCTATCGGGCGCCAAGCTGGTCGATCAGCTCGAAAACGCCCTGGGCTTTCGAAATTCTGGCGGAACTCGGCTTTTCTTATGACAGCTCCATCTTTCCGATTAAACATGACCTTTACGGGATGCCGAAAGGACCCCGTAAAATGTTCAAGATGACCTTTGAAAACGGCCGTTCCCTGTACGAGATTCCGTCTTCGACCTGGCGCATAATGGGACATAATATCCCGGTTTCCGGCGGGGGCTATCTGCGGCATTCACCCTATTGGTATATTCGGATGATGATAAAAAGGTTAAATAAAAATGACCTGCCGGTGATGATTTACATGCATCCCTGGGAAATCGACCCCGATTTACCCCGCGTGGAGGGATTGACGACGATGCAGAAATTCCGGACTTACGGCTCAACCCCTCTTTTCAAGTACAAGCTGGAACGCCTGCTGGATGATTTTACTTTTATCTGCGCGGCTGATTACATCAGTGTTAAAACCAAACGAAAAATTGGCTTTGAACGAGCCGATTGAGTACTCGTTTTTTATTGCTTACATCTCTTTGACTGGTAAAATCTTAAATTATAAGACCAGAGTTAAGAGATATTAGGAACATTAAAATAATCATTGCCTTTTTATAATATTTATAGTTAATATTAAACTGTTATGGGTATAATAAATAGTCCAGAGTAACGTCTTGCTTGTTTGGAGGAGTTATGAAAAAACTGCTGATTATTATTTCTATAATTTTAATTGTGGTGCCTTTTGCTGAAGCCCGGCGGAAGGTGAAAAAAGCCGGAGAAATCAATAATAATGTGTATATTGACAATGATTATGGTTTCAAGTTAACCCTGAATAACGAGTGGAATTCCCGGATAAGAAAAGGCGAGGAAAACTATCGCCTTGTTCTGGTTAAGAAAAATTATGATATTCCCATGGAATATAAGGATGCCCCGGATTATACCCAGGTACCGAGAATTATCGTTTATGCCGACACTTCTTCCATCCCCATCCTGGCTTTTATTGATTCCCTGATGAGTGATTCCTACAAATCCGAACAGAAGAAAAATATTTTGAAGGAATTTGAAATTCTGAACGAATCGGATTTAATTCCCAAAGGGCGAAAACCCATTAGTATCGGCAAGTCCCAGTCTCAGGGTTTTCAATGGCTGGCGCAGGCCAAGTACACCAAGGAAGTTGCTACCAGTGCCGCCTCCCTCGGCGGGCAGCGAGTTTATAGTTCCTATGGCGGCGCTATCGTGGCGATTAATAACAACAACACGATTCTTTTATTCCACCTGATGTGTGAATATCAGTTTTTTGAACCGATTTTTAATCAGATGCTCCAGATTATTAATACCCTTGAATGGGTTGAACAAGAAGGTTAAGACGCTAAGGGCCGGTTTAACCGGCCTTTTTTTTACATTGACCGCCGGCTGCCGGGAAGTTATTTTTATTAACTGAAGTTTAAGAAAATTTTATAGCGGAGGTCCTATGTGGGCGGTATGGGCGGTTTTAATTTTAATAATAATTCTCGGAATGGTCTTTTTTGCCTTTAATAATCTCACTCAGGTGGTTAACATAAATCTGTCTCCGCTTTTTGAAGACCGTGAGAATGTTCCCCTGTTAAGTGTCGTTTTCTGGTCTTTTGTCAGTGGCGCTTTGCTTTCCATCTTCCTGTTTATTACTAATTTTATCAAGCAATCGGTGCATGTAAGAACCGCCCGGAGAAAAATTAAAGCCCTTGAAAACGAACTGGTTATTTTGCGAAATCGACCTCTTGACGAATCCACGGAGCTCATCAGGGGAGCGGACAGCCCTAACCTGTCACATAAATCCATCTTCGACGATAAGGGTTAATGATATGTTTGATTATGTCCTGATTTTACTGGTACTGATTTTTGGCTCCATATCATTTTATTATTTCTATGACCGGTTTTTCATGAAAACTCTCAAGAAGGATACATCTTTATATGTGGAAGCCCTTAAGGAACTTCTCGATGGCCGTGAAGAGGCGGCTTTCTCCAAATTACGCCAGGAGGTTATGGAGAACCCCAATAATATAGACGCTTATCTGCGGCTGGGGCAAATCCTGAGGAACAATAATAAACCCGAACGGGCGTTACAGGTGCACAAAGATTTGACCCTGCGTTCCGATTTAGCCCGCCAGGAGAAAATTGAAATTCTTCATCAGCTGGCCTCCGACTATGTTGCCTTGAATGAGTTCAAAACCGCGGCCGAAGCTCTGGAGGAGTTGATTTCACTCGACCCCCAGAATCACTGGGCTTATACACAGCTGTTAAAAATTCAGGAAAAAACCAGGAGATGGGATGATGCCTACGAAACGGCGGTTCACATTCTCAAACTTGAATCCAATAAGTCCAAAAAACCCCTCGCTCTCTACAAATTTTACAAGGGGGAAGAGTTATTCAAAAAACGTGATTACCACAAAGCCCGCATTCTATTAAAGGAAGCTATCGGTCTGGACCCGACTTTTGTCCCTGCTTATCTGGTGGTAGGCGATTCTTATTATGAAGAAAAGCGCGTGGAAGATGCGGTTAATTTCTGGAATAAACTGGTTTCGATAGTTCCCGACCAGGCTCATCAGGTTATTGAACGTCTTAAAAAAGCCCTGTTCGAACTGGGGCGGTTCGGCAATATTATTGAAATATGTTCGAACATTTTGGATAATTCGCCCAAAAATATTGAAGCTCGAAGAACACTGGCGGAGTTTTACGAGAAAAAGGGCGACCCGGATCAGGCTTGCGAATATCTCGAGCAGATTATCGAAGATTTTCCGGACGACTATCCTACCATTATTGAGCTTACCCGTATTTACCTGGATAAAGGTGACCGAAAAAAGATTGACGAACTGTTTCGTACCCTGGAACGTCGCCGTGAAAAACATAAAGAAACAATTACCGATAAATCCGTTAAGAGTCCTTCCGTTTAATGTCCGTTAAACACGGTTCATCAAAAGCCGGGGAATTATTTATGTGTAAAATGCTTCTACTTATGCTTATTTTCAGTCTCTTCGTAAATGTCCAGGCGGAAGATATTCATACGCTGATTAGTGAAGGAAGGTTAAAGGAAGCCATGGATTCGCTTTCCCGTCTGACGACCGCGCAAAAGCGGGATGGTGATGTCCTTTTTTTCCAGAGCCTGGTGGAACGGAAAGCCTTGCAATCGGCTCAGCTGATGCAGGCGGCTCTGCGAACTTCGGTATCCGCGCGATACCAGGAAGAATTGTATTTTCGTCTGGCCGGTTATTATTTAGTCAGCGGTGATTTTTCGAGTCTCTCGGCTATCGTTAACGACTATCGCACCCGCTGGGGGGAAGAGGGACGGTATTTCCGTGAATTTCTCCGTTTTTCGGTTGTCATTGACCAGGCGAATAAAGATTACGATGCGGCTTTGCGTCAGGTCGACCGGTATTTGACGAAATGGTCGCAGCCCGAAGCAACCCAGATGGGTGTGATGGATAAAGCTCGGATTCTTTTGGAACACAATAAAAAAGTCGGTGCTGTCAATTTACTGCAGAATCTGTCTCGTGAAAGACAAGGCCCCGGAATTCCCCAGGCGCTGTATTTACTTACCCTGGATGCCATTGAAAAACGTCGTACGGACGATGCCGTGTTTTATTATAATATTTTGCGGGAAGCTTATCCGGCCGCCGTCGGCCTTGATGCCCTGATTGAAAAAATCGGCGGCATTGAAAGTAACAACTATCGAAGCGGTAAAGCCGAGCAGCTTACCGGAACTTTTTATTCGGTGAAAGTGGGGGTTTTTTCCAATCGGGAAAACGCCCGGCAGATGGCGGAAAATTTCAAAAAATATAATAAAAAAATCGACATTGAAACCAAGACTATTTCCGGAAATAAATACCAGGTCGTTTATATAGGAAAATTTGATAACTACGAGGAAGCCAACCAGTTTAAATTACAGCTGGAAGCCACACATGCGGAAGTATTTCAGGTAGTTGCCCGATGAGCAAGAAGTCCGACCAGCCTGCCAGTTTCACCCCCCTGATGCGTCAGTATTACACAATAAAGGAACAACACCCGGATAAAATCCTGTTTTTCCGGATGGGGGATTTTTACGAGATGTTCGGTGACGATGCTGTTCGAGCCGCCCCGATACTGGGGATCGCTCTGACCTCCCGGGCGCATGGCAACAGCGAGAAAGTCCCCCTCGCCGGCGTGCCGTATCATGCCGCCGACCGTTACCTGGCCAGACTGATTGCCCGGGGCGAGAAAGTGGTCATAGTGGAACAGGTGGAAGACCCGAAACTCGCCCGGGGTTTGGTCAAACGTGAAATTGTCGAGATTCTCACCCCCGGTACGGCTACTATCGATGCCTCCGACGAGTACCTTTCAGCAAGTTCGCTGGCAGCGGTTGTTTCTAAAAACAACCGGATTATGGGCCTGGCTCTGCTCGATTTAAACACAGGTACTTTTTTAGTCGATGAAGGTCCGGCCGAGGATATTCTGGAACGTTTGCGAGTCGCTGAACCCTCGGAAATAATCTATCCCGATGAGGACAATGATAAAAATCTGCCCGAACTTCTGAGCCGCATAAACCGCCCGGACCGACTGACCGGATTTGAACCCTGGAATTTTGATTTTAAAACCGCCCAGCGGGAGTTGAATCAGCATTTCGGAACCTCGACCCTGGATGGATTCGGCCTGGCGGATACGCACCTGGCTGTTACGGCCGCCGGGGCGGTTTTCAGGTATCTCAAGGAAAATCACCGCGACCGCCTCTCACACCTCAACCGCCTGACCAGATTCGACAGTAACGGTTATATGACGCTCGATTACAATACTGTTCGTAATCTGGAACTGGTCAAGAACATCGCCACCGCTACGGAGGAGAACAGTTTATTGGCGGTCGTAAATTACTGTCATACACCGATGGGTACACGGCGGCTGAGAAACAGCCTGCTTCGACCTTTTAAGACCAGGGATAACATAGAATTGCGTCTGTCGGGAGTGACAGAACTGGTTAAAAACCGTGACCTGTGTTACCGGCTGCGCGAGGAAACCAGGAAACTGCCCGACCTGGAGCGTGTTGCCGCCCGGCTGGGTATCGGCAAGTTGAATCCGCGGCAACTGGCGGCGATGCGGGATGCCCTGGTTGTCGGCGGCCGCCTTCATGTTTTAATACAGCAGGCAATCAGCCCCCTGTTGATGCAAATAGCCCGGGCGTATCCTGATAACTCAACCCTGGCGGATAAAATAAGCAGCGCCCTCACCGATGAGCCCCCCCTGACCAGCAATAAAGGAGAAATATTCCGGCGCGGTTATTCCGAGAAACTCGACCGGTTGAACGATTCTATCAAGGAGGCACGGCTTTATATCAGTTCCCTGCAGAAAACGGAACGCGAGCGAACCGGTATCAACACCCTCAAGGTCGGTTTTAATAAGGTGTTTGGTTATTATATCGAAATCACGCGCGCCAATGTCGGCCTGGTGCCGGAAAACTACATCCGCAAACAGACCCTTGTCAACGCTGAGCGGTATATAACGCCGGAATTGAAGGAAAAGGAAGAACTGATTCTGGCGGCCGAGGAAAAAATTTTCAAGCTGGAACAGGAGCTCTACGATGAACTTCTGGAGTTCATGAACCGTCATATCGGCCAGATTATTCAAACAGCCGATTTGCTGGCGGAAATCGACCTGGTATCCGGCCTGGCAGAACTCGCTGTGCACCGGGGCTATTGCCGCCCGGAATTTTTCGACGATACCCGTCTTAATATCGTTAACGGTCGCCACCCGGTTATTGAGGCCGTTCTCCCGCCCGGCACCTTCGTGGCCAATGATGTCAGTCTTTCTACCGAGGAACAGCGTATTCTTATTCTCACCGGTCCCAATATGTCCGGCAAATCAACTTACCTCAGGCAAATCGGGCTCATCGTCATTCTCGCTCAGATTGGTTCTTACGTACCCGCTGATAAAGCGGAAATCGGGCTGGTGGACCGGGTTTTCACTCGTGTCGGCGCCCTGGATAACCTTGCCCGGGGACAATCCACTTTCCTGGTGGAGATGGTAGAAACAGCCAATATCCTCAACAACGCCACCGAACGTTCCCTGGTGTTGCTTGACGAAGTCGGCCGGGGCACCTCTACTTTCGACGGCCTCTCGGTCGCCTGGGCGGTGGTGGAGTACATTAACGACCAGCTTAAATCGAGAAGCGTATTCGCCACTCATTATCATGAGTTGACATCGATGGCGTCGCTTTACGATAAAATATACAATTATCAGGTAGCGGTTAAAAAATGGGAAGATAAGGTTATTTTCCTGCATAAAATTATTGCCGGGGGTTGTGATGATTCCTACGGTATCGAGGTTGCCCGTCTGGCCGGTTTGCCTCGTCTGACGCTTAACCGGGCGAAACAGATTTTAAAACTTCTGGAATCGGGCAAATTTACCCAGAGTGAACTGGGGCCGGGGCTATACAAGGAAAAAGTACAGCCGACGCTATTTGACCCGCAACCGTCGAAAATTGAAAAAGAGCTCAAGGACCTTGACCTGGATAACCTGACCCCGATGCAGGCTTTTGAAATTTTAAGCCGGTTAAAAAAGGAAAACTCCTGACATGATTTCACCGGCTCTGAAACCCTGGATAAGACCGCTTCCGGAACGCCTGGTCAATAAGATTGCCGCCGGTGAAGTGATTGAACGCCCCGCTGCCGTAGTCAAGGAGCTGGTGGAAAATTCCCTCGATGCCGGCGCTGACCGTATTGAAATACATATCGAAAAATCCGGTTCTAAAATTATCAAGATTATCGATAACGGCTGCGGTATCAGTAAGGAGCAGATTGAAATTGCTTTCTCGCGTCATGCCACTTCGAAAATATACAATTTCAACGACCTGGAAAAACTCGTATCATACGGATTCCGGGGAGAAGCCCTGCCTTCTATTGCCTCGGTAGCCCGGGTGCGCATGATATCCCGGCCTAACGATGCCGAGCTCGCCACTGAAATCATCTACGAGGGCGGAGTATTGCAGTCAAAACAACCTGTGGCGGCTCCGCCGGGAACGACAGTCGAGGTTGAAAATCTATTTTATAACACCCCGGCGAGAAGAAAATTTTTAAAGGCGGAAATTACCGAAAGCCGTCATATCTCCCGCCTGGTAACGGCGCTGGCTATCGGTCGCTACGATATCGCCTTCACTTTTATCGTAAATAATAAAAATATTTTTTCCCTGCCGTCGAAAGAAAAGCTCAAGGACCGGGTGACCGCTCTTTTAAGTCCCGGAAGAGAGTTTATTGCTTTATCGGGGGAGACTGACGAGGTGAAAGTTGAAGCGGTTATCGGTTCACCGGATATGGCTCAAAGCACCCGCCTGGGTCAGTATATTTTCATCAACGGCCGTTTTATATACTCGCCGTCGCTGTCTCATGCTTTTATGTCGGGTTACGGGGAGTTGCTTCCCCGGGGTACCTATCCTGTCGGAGCCCTGCTGTTGAGAGTCCGGCCTGATGAAATCGATGTCAACGTCCACCCTTCGAAAACAGAAATTAAACTGGCCAGGGAAAAAGAAATATACAACGCGGTTCACCGCCTGATAAAGGAAGCTCTTCGGCAGGAAAGCGTGGTACCTGTATTTCTGCCGCGAGGTATCGGCCCGGAACAGACCGAAAAGAAAAATAACTCTCATCAAGAAAGATTCCCGGGATATGGAAAAGGCAAAATTATCCCCGGTCCGATGAGTCGTTTCAAGGTCAATAAGGATTTCCTTCGCGAACTCTACCATCCCTCCGGTGTAGAGGATACTTCCCTGGATAGTAATATCGTGCGGGTCGACAAAACCACTGGTGAAATTGTTGAGAACCAGGCGACGGTATCTTTTCCCGGCAAACCAGGAGCATCGCTGGACAGACTTCCGGAATTGCCCCGGGTTATTCAAAAAATGCCCGCGGCGGAACCGGAGGAGATATCGTTGACGGGTAAATTTGCCGATTTATATCTCTTGTGCAAAACAGGTGATAAGCTGTATATCATTGACCAGCATGCCGCTCATGAACGTATCCTGTATGAGGATATGCTCCGACGTCTTGATAATCATGCGGTCGTGGCGCAACAACTATTGTTTCCGGTGCCGGTGGAGTTAAGCCCGGAGCAACTGGCCTGTTTCGAAGAATTCATGGATTTGATTAACCGCTCCGGTTTTACCGTTTCGGCTTTCGGGGGCAGGATGGTCAATATCGAAGCCGTACCGACCATTTTGGGCAGAAAAGACCCTGAAATAATAATCCGTCAAATTCTGGACGATTTAGCAGCTTTGAAAAAAGCCGGTCAGGATATCAAGAAAGCGATGGCTCAGTCGCTGGCCTGCCGGGCGGCCGTCATGGCCGGCGACCGCCTTTCCGATGAGGAAGCTCTGGGGCTGGTCAGGCAATTAATGCACTGTGAAAATCCGTATAGCTGTCCCCACGGCCGTCCGACTTTTATAAAAGTCAGCCGCGAAGACCTTGACCGTCAATTCGGACGTTGCTGAAATGCCGACTATCCCCGTTATCTGCGGTCCCACCGCCTCCGGGAAAACTTCCCTGGCGCTTGAATTGGCCGAAGAATATCCCGTGGAAATCGTCTCGGCGGATTCCCGCCAGATTATCAAATATCTTGACATCGGTACCGCCAAACCGACAGAAGACGAAAAAAATAAAGTAACTTTTCATCTGATTAATATAATCGAACCGGGTGCACGCTATTCGGCTTTTCAGTTTATATCCGATGCCAACCGGGCCATCGAGGATATTCTTAATCGGGGAAAGTGGCCGCTGATAGTCGGAGGAACGGGTCTTTATATACGGGCATTAACCGAGGGCGTGGTGGAAATAGATAATGACGATATGGTCATTCGCGAAACCCTGGAAAAGGAAA
>JAQUSF010000142.1 GCA_028715215.1 Candidatus Zixiibacteriota bacterium | reverse complement strand
ATAACCTGTCATTGTCGAGTAGCTGTAATGGAGCAACTCGCCTTTTAACCGGCCGCATTTACCATCGACGACCGCCTTTTCATGAACCAGGGCGTTGTTGAAATTACCCTTACTTTTTAAGAAAAGACTCAAAACCGAGTCGGGATACCAGCCGCAATGATATATCCATCTCCCCAGAAAATTAGCTTTGCGGGTAAAATAATAGCCACTGTACTCAGTATCGTTTTCTAAAACCTTCTTTATCTCCAGGGCCAGTTCGCCGGAGACGACTTCATCGGCATCCAGAGAAAGAATCCAGTCTGACCGGGCTTTGTCCACACCTTCCCTTTTAGCATGACCAAAACCCTGCCATGCGATGGAATAAACCCTGGCGCCCATATCAGAAGCTATGGTCGTAGTACGGTCGGTCGAATGACTGTCGATAACGATAATTTCATCCGCCCAGCTGACCGACTCAAGACAGCGACGGATATTCTTCTCTTCATCTCTGGTGATGACGACCACCGAAAGCTTCTTCATTTATTCACCAGCCTGTTCGCCTGACATACTCTAAGGAAAGTATCAAAAACCTGCTCCACGGTGATATCAAATATATTATCATTATTTCCAGATAGAACGGCGCCCTCTTTTTGCTCGTAGGGATGCCACAACAGAAAATTTTTAACCGGTTTGGGGTAAAGACCGACCACCGGGATTTTAAAAGAGCGGGCAATATGTATCAGCGAGGTATCAGGGGAAATCAGAAGACTTAGTTTCGATATTATCGCCGAAACTTCAATAAGGTTCAAATCCGGCGGCACCAGAAAGACATCCTTTTCAAAAAAGCTGAGAAGCTTCTCGCCGCGCATCCGGTCGGGCGGTGTGGTCAACAGAATTATATGAAAATTGCCCTGGCCGTATTCCAGTATTTTTTCCAGCAGACGACGGGAATTACTTTCATCCCAGAGCCGGGTGGGATTACCGACCGACAGGTTATATCCGACACAGAACAAATTCATCCGCTCCGGGTCTATGCTTTCAAAAAAAACGGCCGCTTTGTTCAAGGCTTCTTTATCAATATAAGGCGGGGCAAAACCGTCGGCCTTTGCACTGCCATAACCGAAGGCGTCGAGAAGTTCCAGGGTGTTACGGATAATATGCCGCATATCATCGAGCCGATGATAATAGCTGTAATCGTAATACTCCCGGTATTTTGCCTTTTGGACCCCGATACGTGGTTTATCCTTCACGCTGTAACGCGCCAGGAAGAGATTGGTAATGGAGTCGTTGGAAATCATATCCACCACGACATCGAAATTTTCCCGCCTCATGGCCAGTACCGTGGCGATATCCTGAAAAATATTTTTTTTATAAAGAAATATTTTATCGAAGCGCGGGTCGTTTTTGACTATAGGCAGGTTACGCGGTGAGCACAGAAGAGACAGTTGCAGATGCGGATAAGATTTCTTAAGATTCTCAAAAACCGGCAGCGATATAATCATGTCCCCGATTTTATCCGGACGTAAAAAAAGGATTTTCTTCAGGTACAAAGGTTCGAGAGGTTTAAAATCCTTTTGGCCTTTTTTCAGAAGGAAACGAAACAGGGCAAAGGCAAAGTCCTTGATTTTATGTTCCACTGGTTTTAATGGTTCCATAACTTACTCGACTGCAAGTTCAGCCAGGTATTTTTCCAGCCGGTTAATCATTATCTCCATGGTATATTTATCCCGCCAGCGCCGGTAGCCGGCTTCTCCCATCCGTCTCATTTTATCCCTGTCACCCAGAAGTTCGATAACCGCCCGAGCCAGCCCGGGGGCATCGCCCGCCGGTACCAGCACAGCCGTCCGGTTATCCTCGACCACTTCGGGAATCCCCCCTGCCCGAGTTGCGATGATCGGCAGAGCGGCCTGCATGCCGTCAAGCAGAGCATTGCCGAAAGCTTCATCGGTCGCCGGATGAATCATCAAATCCGCCCCCGTCAGCTCCAGTTCAAAGTCACTTAAAAACCCGGCAAAAATAAAATGCTTATCGAGCTGTATTGCGCTTATCTGCTTTTTAAGAAAAGGTTCCCGGGGGCCGTTGCCCAGCAGTAAAAAAAACATCTCCGGCCGTACTTTGACCATTTCCAAAGCCGCCGCCACCAGATTATGGTGTCCTTTTTCCGTAACGAACCGTCCCGAAGTTACCGCTACGATACTGTCCTGCGGCAGACCATATTTATTTCTCAAATCGCGGCGAGCTTTCTCCCGTTCCCATCTTTTTGTAAAAGCTTCGGTAGCGCTGGGAATAACGGTCACCAGGTCATCGTTTAGATACCCGTACCGGGTAATTTGTTCTTTCAGGTTCGAAGATGGCGCGATGACGCCGTCAAGAAGTATCGGGGTAAGTTTCTTATGTACCCAGTTATTTCTGGTCAGGTCTACGCCGATCCGCCAGACTATCTTAGTCGTGCCGGAATATCGCGCGGCCAGTCCCCCCAAACGCAGGTCTTTATTGCAGCTGACGAATACAAACTCGACGGCATTTTTTTTGATAATCCTGGATAAACTGTAAATCGTAAAAGGGTTAAAATCCCCGCCTATATTTACATCATAAGTTTCAACCGGCCTGCCGGCATGACGCATATAATCCAGAAACACCGAACCGCGGCGTCCGGCGGCGACGACTTTATGACCCCGCCGGCTCATTTCAAAAGCCACCCGAACCATCCAGCTTTCCACCCCGCCGTAAGTATCCTGGGCAATCGAATTTAAAAACATTAGGTTCATGACTTGTCTCTGAATTGCATGGAATAAAGCCGTCGGTACAGACCGCCGGTTTGCATCAGCTGCTCGTGCGTCCCGCTTTCGGTAATACGGCCGTCGTCAAGCACCAGAATCCGGTCGGCATTTTTAATGGTGGACAGACGGTGCGCTATAACCAGGGTGGTGCGGTTTTTCATCAACCGGTCGATAGCTTCCTGAACCTGGATTTCAGCTTCGGTGTCGAGAGCGGAAGTCGCCTCGTCGAATATTAAAATCTGCGGGTCTTTTAAAAGAGCCCGGGCGATCGCCAGCCGCTGACGTTGTCCCCCCGACAGCATCATTCCCCGGTTGCCGACCACGGTATCATAGCCGTTTTCCAGCTGTAAAATAAAATCATGGGCATTGGCCATCTTCGCCGCTTCGATTACTTTTCCCCCGGCGATATCATTTATCCCGTAAGCAATGTTGCTGAAGATACTGTCATTAAAAAGGTAGGTCTCCTGGGTGACGATACCCATCAAACCGCGCAGCGATGTTAACGTCAGTTCGCGAATATCCTGGTTGTCAATATATATATGACCTTCCTGCGGGTCGTAAAAGCGCGGCAGGAGGTCGAAAAGAGTGGATTTGCCTGCCCCGGACGGTCCCACCACCGCCACTACCTCACCATATCTTACCTCGAAAGAAATATCCTTGAGAACCGAGTCGTGCCCGTTGTAGCTGAAGGTAACGCGGTCATACCTGATGCGGTCGGAGAAACCGTCAATTTTCCTGGCGCCGGGAATTTCGACAATCTTTTCCTCGGCGTCGATGACTTCAAAAATTCTTTCCGCGGCGGCCATCCCTTCCTGTATCTTAATATGAATCTGGCTGAGCGACTTAACCGGTTTAATCATGGAAAACATCGCCAGGATGAAAGTCATAAAATCACCGGCATCGAGTTCGCCGGTCCCCAGAATTATTTTTGACCCGGCGTACAAAAGGATGATAACCCCGGCCATCGACGACAGGGTATCGTTTATCGGCGAAGCCAGGTGGCGGACGCGGGACATGTGCAAAAGGGAACGAAAATAGTCGTATGTGGTTTTAAAGAATTTTTTCGATTCGAAGTTTTCCATCGAGAAGGCCTTGACAATGCGAATATTACTGACCGCTTCTTCCAGTACGGAGTTGACATCGGCCATGCGTTCCTGCGTCCGTTCCGAATACTTGCGCATTTTCTTCCCGACAAACCAGATGAAGCCAAATACCACCGGCATTACAACCAGCGAAAGTAAAGTCAATTTCCAGCTGAGAATAACCAGGAAAGCCAGGAATATCAAAACCATGATGCTGTCCGTGACCAGGCGGTTGAATCCGATATCGATGGAATCGTTCAACACCACGACATCATTGGTGACCCGGGAAATTATCTGGCCGGTCCGGCGTCGGTGGAAATAATCAAGAGAAAGACGCTGGTACTTACTGAACAGGCTGTCGCGGAAATACCGCATTATCGACTGCTGCACAAAAGCCATGAAAAAACCCTGGAGATACAGGAAAATATTTTTGGCCAGGACCACAATCATTATCATCACACAGAAATTGACCAGCATGCCCTGACGGTCATCCGATTCGACCAGGTCATTAACCCAGGCTTTCATGTCTTCTTTTAAGCGGTTAATACCCTCGGAGACATTGGCGACCAGACCCCGCTCGGCGACCTCATCGCTGACAGGTTGCCGGATTTCCACTTTCTCGGTAACCGTAACCGGTATCGTCTCGACCTGAAAAAGGGTAACTAAAAGCGGCCCCACCATCCAGACCAGCAGCCCGGAAAACACTGCATGAAGCGCCGCCGACCCGGACGCTATCACCAGCTGTTTCCAGTAGCTTTTTAAAATCGAAAATGTCCGCCTGTAAATATTCACTTCAAGTATCCGTTTACCTATAAACTTTTAAGATGGTTAATTATACCCCTTTTGTCAACTGGGACAAACCCGGCCCTAAAGCTCAATCCTGATTGAAGCCGGCGGGATGACAACCTGAAATTTCTCGGGTTTAACCCTGGCGGTGGCTTTATACTCACGGCAGGTCGCCTCTATCTTCAACTTTTCACCGTCACTGAAGGTGAACTCTTTTATCCGCCAGCCTGTCTCCTTGAGGTCATAGATAAGGTCTATCTGCCAGGGACAGTCGGCTGAGGTTATCCGGAAATGCGGTCGTTCTTCATCGTAAAGGTCAGCAGTAACTTTAATTCCTTCTTCTAACGCTATGGAATCTGGTCGCTCTTTAAATATGTCAAGAATATTAACTCCCGTTAAAGCCAGAGGGCACTTCTGCCCTTTAAAAAAAACCGCTGCCGCATCCCTTACATACTCCTTTTGCGCGGGGAAATACAGCCATAACGAATCCGCACTCAACCGTCCCTTAAGGGCTCCTTTGCCCAGATAAGCCCGGCCGCCCAGACCGAGCAGGCTGTCGGTTTGGAAAATTTCCAGCCGGAACGAATTAACCTTCCCTTCCCGGCGTATTTTCGCATCAAAAAGATAGGCTTCGGCATCTATTTTAACGGTTCCGGCAGCCTTCTTTCCTTCGGTGATATTTCCCGTCCGGTAATTAGAACTGCAGCCGGCAATAAAAGTGACCAGAATTAGAATGATAATATTTTTTTTTAATCCGTTCATCCGCATTAAAAATCTTCCTTTAATCGGAAAAACAACAGCCGCTGATATTCAAGTTCTTAATCAGATATTTATTCCGGCAAATAGATTTACAAAAAAGGAAATAAACGGTCCCAGAATGAACCAGAAACCACCGACTATGATAAGAATAAGCAACAGGTACGGACCAAAACGGTCGAACTGGTCAAGAGTCGACTCGTATTTTTCAGGCAAAATCGAACGCAAAATATGTGAACCATCGAGCGGAAATACCGGGATAAGATTAAAAAAAGCCAGCGAGACATTAATCATCACCGAGAAAAATAAAAACATAACCACCGCCTCGGGAATATCCATCGACAGATTATTAATAATTCTGAAAATCAGTCCGAAGATAAGTCCCAGTCCCAGGTTGGACAAAGGACCGGCGATGGAAATCCAGAAGTCGGCCACCCGTGGATTTTTTAAATTCATCGGGTTAACCGGTACCGGCTTGGCCCAGCCGAACCGGAAACCGGAAAGGAACATCATCAAGGTACCCATAAAATCAAGATGGGCCAGAGGATTTAACGTCAACCGCCCCATATCGCGGGCTGTGGTATCGCCGAATTTAAAGGCTAAAAAAGCATGAAAAAACTCATGAACCGTCAGGGCAAAAAGTATCGCCGGAG
>JAQUSF010000052.1 GCA_028715215.1 Candidatus Zixiibacteriota bacterium | reverse complement strand
CCTTCAAACAACACCTTATAACCTTGATGGTTCCGGGATTGTCATGACGTTGTGCGATGGCGGCCAGGTAGATGCGAATCATCCGGATTTCGACAGCCGGGTTACACCCATGGATGCCGCGGCGATTACCACTCATGCCACCCATGTCGCCGGTACCATTCTCGGTTCCGGCTGGGAGTCCGACGGCCTTTACAGCGGTATGGCTCCGGCGGCTGAAATCCTGTCTTACCTGTGGTGGACCACCAGTTCGGAACTATACCAGGAGTGTGTCGATGCCATTACCGTTCTTGACGCCGATTTAGGCACCAATTCCTGGGGTTTTGGGGTTGGTGACCCTGCTACGGAATCAGCCTGCGAAACCACACTGGGTAATTATTTTGCCGTGTGCGCCACCATCGACAATATTGTCCGCGGCGACGCCGGTAAACCCTTCGATATCGTCTGGTCGGCCGGTAATCAGCGCGGCGACGCCACCAAATATTGCGGCTCGCTCGGCTGGACTTACAATACCATCAATCCCCTGGCCTGCGCCAAAAACGTCATCGCGGTGGGAGCCATCAACGCCAACGACAACAGTATGACCGATTTTTCATCGTGGGGACCGGCCGACGACGGCCGCCTTAAACCTGATGTCGTCGCTCCGGGATGCCAGACCGATGACGACCTCGGGGTCACCAGTTGCCAGGAAGGCAGCGGCTACACCACCTTCTGTGGAACTTCCATGGCCGTCCCGTCCGTATCGGGTCTGCTGGCCCTGATGAAACAATCCTGGCAAAATAAATTCGGCGGTCTTCCCCTGTTGCCTTCAACGGTAAAAGGAATAATAATCAATACCGCCGTTGACCTGGGTAATCCCGGCCCCGATTATCAGTTCGGTAACGGCAAAGTGGACGGCATAAGAGCCGTCGATAAACTGATGGTGGGAGAACCTTCTTTTGTCGAAAGTGAAATATATACCAATGACGTCCACCTGTATTATTTGAACCTGACCGAACCGGTCGACAAATTAAAGGTGACCCTGGTCTGGGACGACCCCGGCGGCACCGTCAACAGCAGCCTCCATTTGAAAAATGACCTGGATTTGACCCTCCTTGACCCCGCCTATAACGAAGCCTATCCCTGGATTCTGGACAAGGATAATCCCGAGAATATCGCCGCTCGCGGCATAGACCGTATCAATAATGTGGAAACGGTTGAAGTCGACAACCCCGTCAGCGGCATCTGGAAAGCCCGGGTATCGGGGTTCAATATCCCGGTAGGACCTCAAAATTATTCGATTATTTTCACTCCCGACAGCGTCAATATTGTCAACAGCATGAATGCCCTGGCTGTTTCCGGCAGCGGTGATACCACCGGCAACCCCGATGATACGGTTAATATTGAATTTCAGGTGACCAATATTGGTTTACGTTTTGACTCGGTCGACGTCAATATTACCGATAACGTCGGATGGGTACTGGTTCCGGTTGACACCGTGCTCTATCTGTTGCCGTCAGAAACCTCTTCTTTTACTATCCCGGTCGTTATTCCCGACCAGGCCCTGGCGGGAGAAAACTCGATATTGTCCTGCCTGGCGGTAAGTAAAACCAACAGCCTGGTATCATCTTTAAGGGAAGCTCTTATAACCACCAGGGCGGTTTATGCTATCAATGTCTCCGACCCGGTTGATGATACGGTATTCTCCCCGGATACTTTTTATCTGGATTTACTGGTCGAAAATTCAAGCAACATAAGTAATGTAATTAATATCACCATGGCTGATGAAAAAGGCTGGCGTTTCGTCCCGGACGGCCGGAACCTGAATTTGGCTGCCCGTTCCAGTACCAATACCGCGTTTTCTATTATCATTCCGGCTGAAGAAATTCATCTGGATTCCAATCTGGTAACCATCCAGGCCCTGGGAAACGGTGACATTGGCGACACCGGCACCTTCAGACTATTTATCAATAATCCCTTACCCCCGCCGGCTCTTCTGAATCCGGATACCCTTTTTTATACCCGGAATCGTTACCCGGTTTTCGAATGGGAGAACAGCGGTGACTCCTTCGGATTATATCTGGCGGTCGACAGCCTTATGAGTACTCTGGTGCGGGTTTATAAAGACCTTACCGCCGGGAGTTTTACCGTACCCCAGGAAGACTCTCTTTTTGATGGGGCTTACTTTTGGGCGGTGCGGAAATTTGTCGGTAGCGATTCCTCGTCTTATCAACGTTACCCGCGTAAATTAATAGTTGACAATATTCCCCCCGATTCTCTTATCCCGATTTATCCGGTAGATAACACTTACGTTAATCTTAAGGATTTTGAATTTATTTACAGCCCCAGCAGCCAGCCGGCGCCCCCGGAGATGTCCCCGGAATTCAACCTCCTGCATTTGTCCCGGGATTATTCGATGTTTGAGATTGATACTATCTTAGATTCCCTGACCGGTCTTCAGCTCACCATGCCGGTTGAAATCGACGATGGTCAGTGGTTCTGGCGCATCCAGCGTTATGACCTGGCTGGAAATTATTCTTCCTTCAGTGAATCTAAATCATTTATCCTCGATACTCAGGAACCCCTGCCCCCCTTGATTATATCACCGGTTGCCAACGCTTATATCTGGAGCGATACCATTACATTTCACTGGCAGAGTAGCGACACCGCCACAGTCATCAGAGCCCCGGAATATTATCAGTTTCAACTGGCCGGCGATGAGGGTTTCACCGACCTCCTGCTGGACACAAATTGCTATCAGGACAAGCTGTCGCTGGACAGCTCACTATTTATATTCGATAGTGCCTATTTCTGGCATCTGCGGGCGCTCGATTCCGCCGGCTTCATATCCGAATTTACCGATGCCCGTCAGTTTATTTTCCGAACATATACCTGCGGTGACATTAACCAGAGCGGTGGTTACCCTGATATTTCCGACATTACTTATCTCATTTCTTATCTGTATCTCGAGGGGACTCCTCCCGAACCCCTGTGGCTGGGGTCGGTGGACTGTAACGAAGAAATAGACATTGCCGACATCACCGCATTAATAGCCTTCCTCTATCTTAATGGTAATCCCTTATGTTGCGAACCGTTCTGACGGCGGCTTTATAAAAATTTTACTTTTCAATCCCTTATCATTGATTTATTATTTATTACAATTCGAATTCAAATTAATTTAATATGAACGAAAATAAACCATCATCTTCAGACGAAGCCTGGACCTCTCACCGCCTGCAAATGGTGGAAAATCAGATTGTCCGTCGCCAGGTAAAAGATCCCGCGGTTATTGAAGCCATGAGGAAAGTACCGCGCCATCTGTTCGTTCCACCGGAGTATCAGGACAGTTCCTATCACGATGGCCCGCTGCCTATCGGATATGAGCAGACCATTTCGCAGCCATATGTGGTCGCTTCCATGACCGAGGAACTGAAACTGCAACCTGAAAACCGGGTTCTGGAAATAGGTACCGGATGCGGTTACCAGACGGCGGTCCTGGCGGAAATCACCTGTGAAGTATTTACGATTGAAATTATTCCCCAGCTGGCTCAAAAGGCACAAAAATTACTGGGTAAATTAGGTTATAAAAATATTCATTTTCGCCACGGTGACGGTTCAACAGGCTGGCCTGAAAAAGCGCCTTTCGATGCCATTATAGTCACCGCCGCGGCTCCAGTAATTCCACCGGCCTTTATCCAGCAGTTGAAATACGGCGGGCGGATGGTCATCCCGGTTGAAAGAGGCATGTTCGGTTCCCAGGATTTAATTCTGATTATCAAAGACTATGACCGTGTTAAAGAAACCAGTCTTTACCCTGTCCGCTTTGTGCCCCTTATTACCAGGGATGAAGATTAATTTTTTTATTTTTCGAAGAAAAACAACTTTCAACTCACCAGCCGGCAGAGCATTGCCGCAACATATCCCGCCGGGTTACCAATGGCATATCCGAGAAGCGCCATCAGGATTGAAATCGGCACCAGAGTCGGATTATGGTAAGCCGCCACAATGGGTGCCGAGGCGGCTCCGCCGATATTGGCAGCCGAGGCAATCGCCGCCGTATGAACATCAACCTTGAACATTTTCGCCGCTCCGACTAAAAAGAAACCGTGTATGAAAATCCAGATATACGCTCCCAGAAGAAACCAGAAAATTGCCGGGCTGACATCGGACAGGTCGGCTTTGGCACCCATCCGCGCCACGAACAGATAGACCAATGCCATGGCCATCGCATGCGAACCGGGGATTTTACTGGCCCTGGTAAAAGAAAGAACAATGCCCAAAAAAGTTACCAGGAGTATTTTATAGGTGCTGGTGGAAAGATAGGGTTCAACTTCGGGAATCAACCCGGCCAGCCAGGTGGACAGAGCCGTCACGGCAAAACCAAAAAAAGCCAGGTACAGAAAATGCCGCATCTCCATTTTCCCCTTGTCTTTGATTAATTCTTTCGAACGGGTTTCCATCTGGTCAAGACGCTTCGAAGAAACACCGGTAAATTTATGGAACCATCCGGCCAGGTTTTTTGACCCGAGCATTATCGGCAGCCAGATAAGATAAACGGCGTTATCGGCGATGACGGCATAACCGAATTCAATGGAACTCTCATTAAGATTCACCATCCGGGCAACAGCCAGCATATTCCCCGTTCCGCCAATCCAGCTGCCCGACAGTACCCCGAATGCCTGCCAGGCTTCAGGACTGAGACCATGTTTAACGATAAAATAACCGATGGGTGCCCCGATAACCACCCCCAGTGTACCCAGTAACATGACGAAAACACCCCGACCCATTATTCTTACGGTAGCCAGGATATCGACATTCAACAGCATAATCGTTAGAAACATCGGTAAGAGATTATCACCCATGAAATCATAGACCGGGGAATGGCCGGGAATTAACCCGCCATTCGATAAAAAGACCGGCAAGACGTAAATAAATAATAAGGGGGGAAAATAATTAAACAGTTTCCAGCCGGTCTTTTTCTCGAGAAAAAAGAAAAACGACGTTACCGCCGCCAGTACCGCCAGTACCCCGGCCGGTGATGAAATCAGCGACTCATTCATGGTTCTCCCGATTTGAAGTCTGTTTTTTTACTTAAAATAAACCGCTTCGCTTAAAAAGACAACTCAATTACTTGTTATTTGAAATAAAAATAATCCTTTATATATTCCTGATATGAACGATAAAATCGAACTCCTTGAAAAGTACAGCCTGGCCGGCTGTTGCCGGCCAACTTTGCACGATGAAATTATCGGCTATTTCAGCCATGACGATTTCATAAAAGTACACCGCCATGATTGCGTCAACCTTCAAAAAGCGGAAAAGGAACGCCTGGTTAAGCTGGAATGGGACAAGATTATCAAAAAGGATGAATATACCCCTGATGATGACTACCACCAGCTCGATGAAACTGATTTTGTAATACTCGACCATCACCATGAGTACGGTGTTGATTATTCCTTGATGGTTGCCGCCATAACCCGTTTAAGCAAACTGACCGTATTTGAACGGCACAAAAAATTAAGAAACTTGAAACTTCTACAGCGGGTTCAACCGGTGATGATTCAGTACCGTAAAGGCATCGTGGACAACAAGTGGATCAAACACCGTAACCATACTTATTATAAGCTGACGGCTAAAGGCGAAAAATATCTTAACTTTTTCAAAAAAAGGCTTATTTAAAGAGTCATTCTTTGTCAAACCGCCGTCACTTGTTAACCGTAACCCCACCTCATCTTTTAACCGGGGCAAAATAATATTTTAATCAGTTGTAAGAATGGTGCGTTAATTTTATTGTTTATGGCAAAGTACCGATTGTATATTATTTTTTGAAAAAATAGAATGGCTATAATAAGGAGTCTCGCTCATGCGCTTCAAAGATTTTATCATCGCGAGCATAATCATGCTGACGGTGGTATTACTGGCTGAAGACAACGCCTTTGCTGACCGTCGCACCTACACCCTCACAGGGCTGAAAAAGAAGGACATAACTTCCGAAACCAAAAAGACCGATAACAACCTCCCCGGCAAACCTTTCGATGAACTCATTAAAAACCGGGTGATTATTGAAGGCTTGTTCACTTTCTATCTCGATACCATTGATAACAGCCTGCTTATGGCTCTTAAACCGGAGCAGTTCGGCCCGGTTTACCTGTGCGGAGAGACTATGTCTCAATCGGAAGGGCGTTTTTCGGATAACCGTTCGATGCGGCGTACCTTCCCGTTTTATTTCAAACGGGTCGGCAAAGACATAATGTTTCTGGAAAAGAATCTTCGCCTTCGCGCCGACAGCACCTTACCGGTAACGGGAGCTATTGCATCGGGGCTCTCGGACCATCTTTTCGCCGCCACGGAAATAAAATCCCGACCCCAGAATAAAACCGGGGCTATTCTCGTCGACCCGGCAGATTTCTTCCTGCAGGATGCTTCCAATATAAGCTACTTCACCGGTAATCTTAGCAAGACCGGCCACAGCTTCGATAAAAAGAACAGTTATTTCGAACTGGTCAAATCCTTCCCGGAAAATTCTGAAATCGATGTCAAACTGCATTATAAAACCAGCATCCCCCAGAGCGGCACGACTCTTCAAAGCGGTTACGACTTTTTCAACACCTATCATTTCTCACTGTCAACCCTGCCCCAGACGGATTATATTCCCCGCCTGGCGGATGACCGGATAGGTTTTTTTGTGACCATGTTTGAGGATTACACCGCCATGGACCGGGAGTCACCGTATGTACACTATATCGACCGCTGGCACCTGAAGAAGAAATATCCTGATTCCGTTCTTTCCGAACCGGTCGAGCCGATTGTTTTCTGGATTGAAAATACGGTTCCCGAAGAATACCGCCAGGCGTTCGCCGAGGGGATAGAATTCTGGCAACCGGCATTTGAAAAAGCCGGTTTCAAAAACGCCATTATTGCCCGGCAGATGCCCGATAGCGCCGAATGGGACCCGGCTGATGTCCGTTACAGCACGGTGCAATGGATGATCAACCCCGGTCAGGCTTACGCCGTCGGTCCCCACCGTTCCAATCCCTTCACGGGGCAGATTCTGGACGCCGATATTCGCATCTCGGCTGACTGGATCCGCTACATGTACAATATTGCTGAAAACTATATCGAGCCGATTACCTATGACGGGCGCAGGTCGGAAGATAACCTGTATAATTGGTACTCACTTGATAATACTCTTTACCAGATGCCCTTTAACGACAATTACCAGCAGGAAGCCGCCCTGGACGCGGCCCTTAATATCGCCTACCTTACCGTTACTGCGGGTGACTTGATCGATAAGGATTCGCTGATAAAAGTATATGTTCACGATTATCTGGTCGAGGTCATCGCTCACGAAGTCGGCCACACGCTCGGCCTGCGACATAATTTTAAAGCCTCCACTATTTATACCCTGGACCAGGTCAACGACCCGGAATTCACACGCCTTAACAGCACCACCGGCAGTATCATGGACTACATGTCGGCCAATATCGCCGGCCCTGACAAAAAACAGGGTGATTTCTATGCCAGAATTCCCGGTCCCTGGGACTTCTGGACAATTGAATATGGTTACCGAGATTTCGGCGCCCGCTCCCCTGAAGAAGAAAAGCCGCACCTTGAAAAAATCGCCTCGCAAGGAACGAAACCGGAACTGGTCTTTGCCACCGACGAGGATACCTTCGGCTGGTCAGCCAAAAAGACCGACCCTCTGTCCAATACTCATGACCTTGGTGATGACCCGTTGGCTTTTGCCCTGCGTAAGATAACCCAGACGCGCGAGCTCTGGAATAATGCCATCCGCAAGTTTGAACAACCCGGCCAACGCTATAAAAAAATACGTGATGTCTTCCAGGCCGGCTGGCGTTCTTATTCGGAACTGGCTCAAATAGCTCCCCAGTATATCGGCGGGATATCCGTGTATCGCCATCACATCGGTGACGAAAATGCCCGGGAACCTTTTGAACTGGTGCCGGCGGCGGAACAACGCCGCGCCATGCAACTGCTTAAAGAAAATATCTTCAGCCCCGATGCCTTTGCCATACCACAGGAACTTCATAATAAACTGCAACCGGAACGCCTGCCGGACTTCGCCTGGTCCAACAATTCCATCTTCCAGCTCGATTACCCCATCCATCAGATGGTTCTCAATATTCAGACGACCGCCCTTAATAAGCTGTATGACCCTTACACCCTGGGACGCTTGTTGAACAACCTGGTGCGCCTTAACAAGGATGACAAACGCTACACTATGTACGACCTGTTCAGGGATACCCGTCAGGCGCTCTGGAGTGAAATGATGGAACTTGCCGAGGTTAACAGTTTTCGCCGTCAGTTACAACTGGCGCACCTTAATATCTTAACCAATATTTTCCTGAGCAGTCCCGGCCGATATCCTGCCGATGCCCTGACCCTGGCCGCCAATGACCTTGAAATCCTGTACGAGGGAACCTTAAAAGCGGCTAAAGCCTCATCACTCGACCCGATGAGCCGGGCTCATTTCAGTGAAGTCAAAAGACAGATTGAATCAGCCCGGAACGCCCAGAAGTCATTTTTAAAATAATGCCGGCAGCTCAAGCCAATAAAAAAGGCTGGATAAAACTTCCAGCCTTTTTATTTTGTCTTCGATTACTTCAGGGCTTGTTATTCTCAGCCGCTTTATAGAAGTACTTGATATAGTTCCAGGCATCAACGGCCTTGTCAGCGTAAACAAATAACTCCAGGTCTTCCTCGTCAATCGTTCCTTCGCTGACAAGGTAATCAAAATCAATCACTTTCTTCCAGTATTCCTCACCGAACAGAACAATCGGTCTTTTCCAGATTTTTCTGGTTTGGATCAGAGTAAGGGCTTCGAACAGTTCGTCAAGAGTGCCGAACCCCCCCGGGAAAGCCACCAGGGCTTTCGCGCGCAGAAGAAAATGCATCTTGCGAACGGCAAAATAATGGAAATGCATACATAGCGACGGCGTTATGTAAGGATTGGGTTGTTGCTCGGCCGGCAGAGTAATATTCAGCCCAATCGACTTGGCGTTGGTTTCGAAAGCGCCGCGGTTGGCGGCCTCCATAATACCCGGTCCGCCACCGGTAATAATTACAAACTCATGCTGTGTCATTTGCTGGCATTCGATGGATACGATGCGGGCAAATTCACGAGCTTCATCATAGTATCTGGACTTGTCCAGAATCCGTCGGGCCCGGGCCAGAGCTTTTTGCACCTGAATATTGTCGGCATTCTTCTTTAAGCGTCTTTCCAGCTGCTGCACTTTTTTAATTGCCTTCGCCGGCTCGACAATGCGGGTCCCGCCAAAAACAACTATAGTTGAACGAATGTTGTTTAACCTGAAAGTAATCTCCGGTTTCATTAATTCGGCTTGCAACCGCAGCGGCCGGGCATAACCGCTGTCCAGAAAATCAAGGTCCTTGTAGGCTACCCGGTAAGCCGGTGATTCTTTGAGTCTCCTTACCATTTCATCAGCATCTAATTTTTTTGCCATATATTTTTTAACTCCATTTGAATTCAATCATGCCATCAGGGATTGAAATTACCTTTAAGAAAACAAACGACCATGATATCCTTTACCGGGATTAATATGTACCGTTTACAATCAGGTACTGAGACTTTTTTCAAGCGGCACACCGGTAGGTAATCCCAGGCATAAACCAATGGACTCGGCGGCTTTTACCCAGGGATGACCAGCCGTAATTCGCCGGGTTTTCCCGGCTACTTCACTGAGCGGCACCGAAGACAGGTCGTTGCCTTTTACCGCCACCATCCGCCCCGTCTCACCGCCGGCGGCCAGATGAACCGCCTCCACCCCCAGACGAGTGGCCAGGATACGGTCATAAGCCGTAGGCGACCCGCCTCTGAGAAGATGACCGAGGATAGTTACCCGGGTTTCAATATTTATCAGACCTTCTATTTGAGCCGCCACCTGGTAGGAAATCCCTCCCAGCCGGATGGCATCTGGGGAATTTTCTATCCGGCGGCGAACCACCATTTCACCGCCTTTTGGTTTGGCTCCTTCACCCACCACGATAATGGAAAAAGTTTTACCGAGTGAATTGCGCAGTTTTACCTGGTCGCATATCGCATCAATTTCGTAAGGGAATTCGGGTATTAGAATGATATCGCCGCCCCCGGCCAGTCCCGAACCCAGGGCCAGCCAACCGGCATAACGACCCATAACTTCGACAATCATTACCCGGTGATGAGACTGAGCGGTAGTATGAATCTTATCAATGGCTTCCGTGGCCGTCTGCAGGGCCGAATCGAATCCAAAAGTTACGTCCGTTCCAGCCAGGTCATTATCTATAGTCTTGGGAACACCAACTACCGGTAAACCTTTTTCCTGAAGGCCGGCCGATGCCGCCATGGTACCATCCCCGCCTATAGCAATCAGGGCACTCAATCCCAAAGATTCAAAGTTCAAAAGACACTGTGAAGTCCGGTCGAGATAAACATATTCATCGCCCTGTAAGACGGGATATTTGAAAGGGTCCGCCCGGTTCGAAGTTCCCAGGATGGTACCGCCGCGTGTTAAAATCCCGGACACGTCGCTGTCGTTCAGACTGGTGTAGCGGTTTAAAATCAAGCCTTCGTAACCGTCATAAAAACCAACCACTTCCATATCATAATCATTTTTAGCTGTTTTGGCTACTGCCCTTATTACGGCATTCAAACCGGGACAATCCCCTCCCCCGGTTAACAACCCGATTCTTCTTTTATTTTTGGCCATATTCCCTTTAATTTTTAAAAATTGTTTATTTTATAAAATTAAAATATATATGTACAATATACAACTTATTTCGGCAGTATTTACCTTGTTATTTAATCCGGCCAAAATGGCCATAACTGACTAAAAATGACATGGTTATTAAAATTATTGTTGATTGAGTCGATAAAATAAGTTACTGAAAGATAAATAACTAACTATCATTCGGGAAATTTAAGATGCGCTTAAAACAAATTCTGGTTCTACCCAAACTCCCGGATAGAATCAAGGCTCTTCAGGAACTGGCTCATAACCTCTGGTATTGCTGGAATTGGGATATTATCAAGCTGTTTATTCGGCTTGACCCCGACAGTTGGGAAAAATATTACCAGAATCCGGTTGAAATGCTTTCTCAACTGCCCCAGTACATTCTTCAAAAAGCCGCCAAAGATGAAGCTTTTCTGGTAAATCTCGACCGGGCTTATGATAAATACCAGAATTATCTGAAAATAAAAAAGTGGTTCACCTATAATTACGAAGAACTCCAGAATCATAAAATTGCTTATTTTTCACTGGAATACGGCCTTGATACCGGCTTACCGGTCTATTCCGGGGGGCTTGGTGTTCTCTCCGGTGACACGCTCAAATCAGCCTCCGACCTCGGTCTGCCGATGGTTGCGGTCGGTCTTTTATACCGCTATGGTTATTTCCGGCAATTTTTATCCCGCGACGGCTGGCAACAGGAAAGATACGAGGAGAATGACTGGTACCATATGCCGGTGGAGCTGGTTAAGGATGAAAACGACCAGCCGGTTAAAATAAGCCTGGTGCTGGATAATGTCCCCGTCCAAATCCAGATATGGAAAGTCATGGTTGGTATTATTCCGCTTTACCTTCTGGATACCAACGTGCCGGAGAATTCTTCCAAGGCCCGCGAGATAACCTCGGTTCTCTATGGCGGGGATAAAGATATGCGTATCCGTCAGGAAATCGTGCTGGGCATCGGGGGAGTTAAAGCTTTAAAAGCGCTGGGGATTAATCCCGTTATATATCACAGCAACGAAGGTCACTCGTGGTTTTTAACCCTGGAAAGGATTTTTTCCCTTATGACGGATAAAAAAATGTCTTTCCAGGAAGCTTCACAATACGTTTGGTCCACTACCATTTTCACCACCCATACACCGGTCCCAGCTGGAAACGAACAGTTCGATTCGGTTTTGATACATCGTTATCTGGGCGATATAGTTCGCCAGCTCGGGATCAGTTGGAAGGATTTCCTGGCCATCGGCCGGGTTAATCCCAATGATGATTCCGAACAATTCGGCATGACCGTAGCCGCTCTCAAGTATTCGGCTTTTATCAACGGCGTCTCGGAACTCCACGGCAAAGTTTCCCGCGATATGTGGCATAATATCTGGCCGAACCTGCCCAACCAGGAAGTGCCCATCAAGTCGATTACCAACGGTGTTCACCCGGCTTCATGGATTTCACATGATATGATAGACCTGTATGAATCTTATTTTGGACCACGCTTTACCGAAATGCCGGGAGCCCCGGAAATCTGGGAACGGGTGTACAAAATACCCGACCTGGAGCTGTGGCGCGTTCATAACAAACGTCGGGAGCGACTGGTCTTTTTCGCCCGCAAAAGGCTCAAACAGCAGTTAATCCGCCGAAGCGCCTCGCAAATAAAAATTCAACAGGCGGAACAGGTTCTCAATCCGCAAATTCTAACGATTGGTTTTGCCCGGCGGTTCTCGACCTATAAAAGAGGTAACCTGATTTTCTCCGATATCGAGCGTCTGGAAAAAATTATCAATAATGAAAAATATCCGATTCAGTTGATCATATCAGGCAAAGCACACCCGCTTGACAATCCCGGGAAAGAAATCATCAAGCAGATTGTTGATTTCACCTCCCATGAAAAATTCCGCAACCGTATTATCTTCCTGGAGGATTATGACATAAATGTCGCCCGCTACCTTGTCCAGGGAGCCGATATCTGGTTAAATACCCCCCGGCGCCCGCAGGAAGCTTCCGGTACTTCCGGTATGAAAGCAGCCATAAACGGCGGATTGAACCTGTCGATTCTCGATGGCTGGTGGGTGGAAGGTTACGGCGAAGAAACCGGCTTCAAAATAGGTAATGGTGAGGAGTACGGCAATGTCGACACCCAGGATAAATTCGATGCCGAAGCCATGTTCAACACCCTGCAACGAGAAGTTATCCCGCTATTCTATGACCGCAATGACAATGACCTTCCTGTTGACTGGATTAAGAAAATGAAAGCCAGTATTCACATGGCCGGACAGAGATTCTCCACCCATCGGATGCTGATGGATTACACCAATCAATTCTACGTGCCGGCTGTCAAGACCAGCCTTCGCCTCCAAAACAACAACTTTGAACTGAATCGTCAGTTAACCGACTGGATCAATCGAATCAGCTACAGCTGGGACCGCATTACCATCCGGGATATTGAAATTCTCGACCTTAAACCCACCGTTTATGTCGGTCAGAAAGTTAATGTAAGGTTGCATGTATATCTGGACGCCATTGCACCCGACGATGTCCGGGTGGAAATCGTTTCCGGTCGCATTAACGCCCAGGAACAACTACTCAACTTCAGCCCGATAAGCGCCACCCTTGAAAACAACCAGGGAAAAGACGGTTTATATATATATCAGGCGGAAATTGAATGCCGCGAATCCGGTCGTTTCGGCATTACCGCCCGTATTATTCCCAAAAATGAAAACCTCCTGCATACTTTTAAACCGAAACTTATCAGCTGGTGGTAAAAAAAATAACCTGTAAAAAAAAGCGGGTCTTACAAACCCGCTTTTTTATTGATGAACTACCTGCTATCGCCGGCTGAAACCTTCATTCAAATTACCGGCCAATTTGATAAGCTCTGCCAGTTCTCTTGTTTGTTCGCCCGGCATTTCTTCTTCCAGTCTCTGAACCAGCCGATAAAGGTTTCGAAACGTAACTTCTTCGCTGTAAATGCTCCCTTTGAGAAGCTCCGCAAATTCAGCCGCCGTCACCGCCAGGCGAAACTCCGGACGACTCTGATTGAAGTTTTGAGGTTTCCCCGACAATTCAATATCTCTGGTCAATTCCGTTACCTCAGTCTGATCCGGGTCTTTCCAGCGGATGGCAATCGTGCCGGGAATTCCCCGGGTACGCTTGTCGGCGAGTACCAGTTCATAGATAGCGGTAACTTGGTGACCGGCGCCGATTTCTCCCCCGTCCTGACGGTTATCTGAAAAACGATGGTCAGGAACTTCCCGATTTTCATAACCGAGCAATCGATAAGCTACTACCAGACGGTGGTCAAAGGTAACCTGGATTTTAACATCACGAGCCAGTATTTGGAAGTTACCGACAAAATCCTTAACGAACACTATCCGGGCTTCATCACGGTCATTAACATAAGCATACTTGCCGTTACCCTGCTGAGCCAGTTGCTCCATCAGGTAATCGTTATAATTACCCATGCCGAAGCCAAAGGCCGACAGCGTAATTCCTTTTTTGGTATATTCCTTTACCCTTTTCATGATATCTTCCGGGCTGGTACGGCCGACATTGGCGACACCGTCACTTAAAAGAATCACACAATTGTTATGACCATCAACATATTGCCGGTCGGCCATTTTATAACCCAGGCGAATCCCGGCTTCGGCATAAGTCGAACCACCGGGCGAAAGCCGTTCAATGGCGCGGAAGATAAGCTGGCGCCTGGCGGCACTCACCGGTTCCAGAACTTCACGGGCAGTCGAACCGTAAACCACCATCCCTACCATATCACGACTGTCAAGCTGGTTGACAAGCAGGCGCAGAGATTCCCGGACCAAATCCATACGGTTATCATAACCCATCGAACCGGAAACATCCACCACCAGGGTCAGATTAAGCGGCCGCCGTTCCTTTTTGAATATTTCACTGCCCTTGATACCGATTTTTAACAAGGTCGTACGGGGTGAAAAAGGCGAGGCCGCCCATTCTGTGAACACCCGGAATTTCTTACCGTCGGGATTCTTGTAACCATAATCAAAATGATTAATGAACTCCTCCACCCGGATGGCTTCTGTGGGCGGCAGATAGCCTTCCTGCAGGTACCGGCGGGCCAGTACATAAGAAGCATCATCGACATCGACGGCGAAAGTTGAAAGACGGTCATCTTCGGTCTGCACGAAACCATTGGTCCCGTAGTCCCGGAAAAACATATCATAAGGTTGCGGGGTAAACTCGTAATCCGGCAGTGGCGGTATCTTATCAATATGCGGTCGGGCTATTATGCCGTTATCATTTTTGTAATTGTCGAAGGTATAGGAATCCTTCAGGGTCGAAGGTTCTTCCTGGGCGGCCGGAGTTCTCTGTTTGGCGACTCCGGCCTTTTCTTCCCTGACTGTACCTTCAGAAAGCCCCTGATTCTTAAGCTTATTTTTAATATCTTTTTCATTTAAGCCGATTTCCAGAGGCGTTAAGGAGACCGAAAGCGTGGTTTCCTGACCGGCGACAACTTCGACATCTACTCTTTTTTCAGTCTGGTAATCTTTATGGGAAAATATCAGATTATATTTACCGGGACGAAGATCCGCCAGAAAGAAATGACCATAAAAATCTGAGATGGTACCAATGTTTGTACCCTCAATAGTGACAGAGACAGCCGGAATGGACCGGTTGTTGCCCACCTGTACAATCTGACCGGAGATTGTACCGTTTCCTGCCAGGACCGGCATCGACAAAAATATCAAAAAGATAAATATGCCCACCGGCAGCAAGCTGGTTAATATCATCTTTTTCATAATGTATCTCCTTGTTTGAAGAATGCTTTAAACTGTACTTAATACCGGCGACCTTAAAATTACTTCCCGAAAAAAACAACTTTATAGAATCGAAACGGTTATAATATTGATTGGCAATTATAAGGAAAAAGTTTGGGTTTTTTTTAAAAGAGGACCGGTCAGTATAAATTAATGACAATTCATATGCCATTATACTCTTGACACTTACGGATTAACCTAGTTAATTCGTAGAAAATTACAAATTAATTATAAGTTATGGAGGAGTATATGAAATTTTTTAACAAAAAACTCATGGCCGTTATTTTCTTATCGATTATAGCGGGCGTTTCGGCTGGTTTCGGATTTGATTTTTCGGAACTTGAAAATGCGGTATCGGAACATACTCTCAAAAACGGCTTGAGAGTTATCGTGATGGAAAGACATGATGCTCCGGTTGTATCTTTGATTACTTATGCCAATGTCGGTGGGGCTAATGACCCCAAGGAATACACCGGCCTGGCCCATATGTTCGAGCACATGGCTTTTAAAGGAACAGAAAAAGTGGGCACTACTGACCTGAAAAATGAACTCAAAGCGATGAAGATTGAAGATTCTATTTTCTATGAACTCCGGGCGGAACGAAAAAAAGGCGACCAGGCCGATTCTGCCCGGCTGGCTCTATTAGAGGCGGAATTCGATAAAGCCATTGAACATGCGCGCAGTTTTGTAGTCCCCAATGCTTTCGACCACATCCTGGAAACGGAAGGTGGTGTCGGTATCAATGCCGGAACGGGTATGGACCAGACTATTTATCTGGTGAGCCTGCCTTCCAACCGCCTGGAATTATGGATGGCTATGGAATCGGAACGGTTTTACAAGCCGGTTTTGCGTGAGATGTATCGCGAACGAAATGTTATCGCGGAAGAGCGCCTTCAAACCCTGGAAAACAGCCCTTTTGGCCGCACTCTCGACGAAATCAAAGCCGCGGCTTTTCTGGCACATCCCTACGGTGTTTCCATTGTCGGTCATATGTCGGACATTAAAAATTACACCCGCGATGCCGCCAGAGCTTATTATGAAAAATACTATGTCCCGTCCAATATGATCGTCAGTATCGTGGGCAACGTAGACCCCAGAGAAGTCTTCCGGCTGGCGGAAAAATACTGGGGCCGCCTCCCATATAAACCCAAACCGGATGAGCTGGCTACGGTAGAACCGGAACAGAACGGCGAACGCCGGGTGGAACTTGAAGACCCCGCTCAACCCTTGTTTGCCGCCTGCTACCATATTCCCAGTTTTACCGACAAGGACTGGCCGGCGGTGCAGGCTTTAACCGATTACCTGGGTCAGGGACGGACCTCGCTGCTTTATAAAAACCTCGTCAAGGAAAAGAAAATCGCCGCCGATGTCGGCGCTTTTGCCGGGTATCCGGGCAATAAATATCCTACCCTGGCGCTGGTCTATGCTATCCCGGCGGCCGGACACAATAATGATGAATGTGAAGAACAGGTTTTTGCGGAAATTGAAAAAATGCAAAAAGAATTACTACCGGTTGAAGAAGTTGAAAAAATCAAAGCCCGGGCCAAGGCTTCCTTTATTAACGGTCTGAACAGCAATATGGGCCTGGCTATGCAACTGGCTACTTTTGAAAATAAATATGGAGACTGGCGCGAATTGTTCAAACAGCTTAACCGTATCAACACCGTCACCCCGGAAGACATTCAACGGGTCGCTCAAAAGTATTTCGTCAAGAAGAATCGTACGGTTGCGAAACTTAATACTATTTAAATTATGGGAGTGCTGTAAGATGAAAAGAATATTCATAACCGTATTGGTCGGGGCGGCTTTCCTGGTTTTATTAAACCTGCCGGCTCTGTCACAGGACATAGAAAAAATTAAATTCCCTCCTTTAAACCCGCTACAAATACCCCAGGTAGAGAAGGTCACCCTTGAAAACGGCCTGAATCTTTATTTGCTGGAAGATAAATCCCTGCCGATTTTCCGGGTCAACGCTCGTATCAATGCCGGTACTTACCTCGACCCACCGGCAAAAGTGGGGCTGGCGGAAATCTGCGGGACTGTCATGCGCACCGGCGGTACCGAAAAATGGACCGGCGACGAGATCGATGAGATGCTCGAGGGCGTCGGCGGGTCGGTTGAAACCAGCATCGACCTCGATATGGGCAGTGCCAGTGTCAATGTCCTCAGCGAATACACTGATATGGGGCTGGAAATACTGGCCGAAATTCTTCAACGACCTGTCTTTAATGAGGATAAGATTGAACTGGCCAAGGTCCAGGAGCGGACCGGCATCTCCCGCCGGAATGATGACATAGGCGAGCTGGCTCGCCGCGAATTCAAAAAATTAATTTACGGTCCGGAATCACCTTACGCCCGGCATACCGAGTATGCCACCGTTAAAGCGATTGAAAGAGCCGACCTCGTAAACTTCCACAAAACCTATTTCTGCCCGGATAATGTCCAGATGGCAATCTGGGGCGATTTCAACAAAGATGAAATAATCACAAGGATTAAACAATATTTCGGCACCTGGCCGAAGGGCAACGTCACGGTACCACCCCTCCCGGAGGTAACCTACAACTGGCGCAATAAAGTTTATTATGCCGAAAAAGCCGACGCCAGGCAATCTTATATCAGAATGGGGCATCTCGGCGGCAAGGTCACCGACAAGGATTATACCGACCGTATCGTGATGAACAGTATCCTGGGAGAAGGCTTCGGCAGCCGCCTGACCAATAATGTTCGCACCAAACTCGGCCTGGCTTACTCCACCGGCGGCCGGTTGATATCTGAATTCGGTTATCCCGGATACTTCTTTGCCCTGGCTTCAACCAATCCCGGCAGTACGGTTAAAGCTGTCCGGGAGATGATTACTCAGATTAAAACCATGCACACCGACCTTCCCACTGAAGAAGAAATGAAAAAAGGCAAAGACGGCTATCTCAATTCCTTTGTTTTCAATTTTGATTCCAAGGGCGAGGTTCTGGGACGGATGATGACCTATGATTATTACGGTTTGCCCGAAGATTTCCTCCAGAAAGAAAAGGAAGGAGTCGAGAAAGTAACCCCGGAAGCCGTTATGGCGGCCGCTAAAAATAATCTGCGTCCCGATGAAATGGTTATTCTGGTAGTCGGTAACCAGGCACAATTCGATGAACCACTTGAATCACTGGGCCTGGGACCGATAGAAAAAATTGATATTACCATTCCCGCCCCCAAAGAAGAAAAGGAACTGGTTATTAACGACGAAACCCTGGCCAGGGGCAATGAACTTCTGATGGCGGCCGTAAAAGCCCACGGGGGAGTCGATGGTTTCAAAAAAATCAAGTCCACCCGGATAAAGGGAACCTATACCATCATCACCCCCAACGGCGGTTTTCCTCTGAGCTTTGAAGAGTACAAAGTGTTTCCTGACCGTATGTACCTGTTATTAACGGTCATGGGTCGGAAGATGTACGACATTACCAATGGCGACAAGGGGTGGAAAAGCGACCAGACCGGCAGTCTTGTGGAAAAAACCGCCGATGACCTTTCTAAGGACAAGCAGGACCTGGCTCGCAACCTTATTTATATTTTCCGTCAGTGCGACAAACCGGATTACCGCCCTGTATATGAGGGTGTTGAGGAAGTAGAGGGCGAGAAAATTGAATATATTACCCTGGTAAAGGAGAATGGCGATAAAATCTGTCGCCTGGGTCTTAACGCTGATTCCTACCAGCTTTACTCGTCTTCTTACTGGGGCGAAACCCCCATGGGTGAAGGGATTATTAACAATATCTATGCCGATTTTAAGAAAATCGGCAATGTTACCCTGCCGACTAATATCAACGTCTACCTGGAAAAACAGAAAGTTGTTGAGCAGTCTTTTACCGAATACGTAGTTAATATCGACATTCCGGCTTCTACTTTTGAAAAACCCCTCTAAGTATAAATGTCTGACAAAAAACCAGCTCATTGGAGCTGGTTTTTTTTGTTTCGAAAGACCTTAATTTTCCCCCGCGGGTAATCAAACTTCTTGACAAAATCAATTCTTAAACCGTAATATTAAATTGTAAAATCTGGTCTTTTGGAAAAAGGTTTCAGATGTCAAAAAAAAATATTGTGTCGACTATTATAATTATTATTTTGTTTTTACCCTCTATTTCTCAAAGTCGTTCAAAAATATCTCTTGATGACGATAAAAACAGGCCCAATACAGCTGCAGTCACCCCGGCTTATTGTGTCGCTCAGCATAATGTGGGTAAACTGGTACTGGCGGTTAATAACAACGGGACTTTCGGCACCGGGTTTGTTTCCGGTTCCCAAACTGATTGCTTCACCGGTACCATGGTTCTTTCCTGTGAATACCCCAAAGGCTCCAATACCAGCTATGTCTTCGCCGGTGCTTTCTGGATTGGCGCGGTTGTGGGTCGTGACACGCTGGTGTCGGTGGGTGCCGACGGCTGGCAAAATTGCCAGGAAATGTTCCCTGATGTTTCCCCCTTTGGAGATATGATTTATCGTTCCATCATCGACCCGTCTCGACCCGAATATAAAAATGCTGTTTCGGAGCAGGATTTCATCGCCACCTACACTGACACTTTTACCACCGGTATTCCGGGGTTGTGCCCTGATTATATTGATGGTCGCCCGCATATCCCTTTGCACATCGAGGTTACACAGCGCTCTTATGCCTGGTCATATCCTTATGCTGATGATTTTATCCTGTTTGATTATTCCATAAAAAATATTGGCCTGGAGAAACTCCGACAAGTCTATATGGGGCTTTATGTTGATGCCGATGTCAACCGGGTGGGCGGCGACCCCGCCGGCTTTCAGGACGACATCTGCGGCTTTTTGTTTTCACTGCCGATTCAATATGGTCAATGCGTCTTCGATGATACCGTGTTCATTGCCTGGATCGCTGACAACGACGGCGACCTGCGCAGCAGTGGTCTTTTGAACACTCCCTTACCCCATGCTACGGCCATGCGGATAGTCCGAACTCCGTCTGATTCCCTGGATGTATCTTTCAACTGGTGGGTAAGTAACGGGACCAGTCCCCTTGACTTTGGTCCCCGGCGGAAGATCAAGGATTTTCGCGACCTGAGTACCGGCGGCCTGGGCACTCCTGAAGGCGACCGCAACAAGTATGATTTTCTACGTAACCGGGAGTTCGATTACGACCAGATTTTCACCGCCGACATAGCTCCCAACGACCCCGACTGGTTATACCCGAATCAGGTGATAGCGAGGAATATTGCCGACGGCTATGACACCCGCTTTCTTTTATCCTTCGGCCCTTTCTATATCGAATCCGGTCAGACTCTGCCTCTGTCCTTTGCCTACCTTGCCGGTGCGGACCTCCATACCGACCCTGAAAACGGTAAAAATAACCTTATAGATAACTACCGCCCGGATATTTATTACAGCAATCTCAGTTTTACCAATCTTGGTTCCAACGCCATGTGGGCTTCTTGGATTTACGATAATCCCGGTGTAGATTCCGACGATGATAGTGTCTTCGGTGAATACCGCCTTTGTTGCCAGGATTCCGCCATCAGTAAGATTGACACCGTCGAGGTCGGACCGCCTTTGATTCTGGACACTCTGTGGACTTACGACCTGTGTGATACCTTCTGGTATAAAGGCGATGGTGTTCCGGATTTCCGCGGCGCTTCGCCACCGCCGGCGCCGGGTACCTGGAGCAGTACCCGTCTTAAAGACGGCACGCTGGCCAAAATAAACAGTATGCGGGTCTATCCCTCGGTAGGAAAGGTTTCCATCAGGTGGAACGGCCTTCGAAGCGAAACAACACGGGATATTTTCTCACGCGAATTAGATTTTGAAGGTTATCGCATTTATTTGAGCCGGGACAGCCGCGAATCCAGCTTTATCATTATGGCTTCTTATGATATTGATAATTATAACCGTTACGAATTCAATCAAGCTAACAATATCTGGGAACTAAATGATATCCCCTTCACTCTTGAACAGTTACGGTGCTTGTACGGCAACATGGTCAACGGCAGTCCCTGTAATGACACCCTTTTTGACCCCACTGACTATACCCGCAGCGACCCATTTATAACCGTGGACTCGCTCGGGCGTACTCTGACCTGCTATTTTGACCCACAGGATTATAACCGGTCGGTTTTTGCCAATTATCCTAGCGCCAATACGCCCATTCGCAGGGTTTACCCGGACCAGCCCTACCCCAGCCATTTGAATCCAGATTCAGCGGATACCTCGGAGTTAACCGACGAAGGCTTTTTTAAGTATTTCGAATACGAGTACACTATGGATAATCTCCTGCCAACCGTTCCCTATTATGTAAATGTAACAGCCTTTGACTTCGGTTCGCCCCAGTCCGGCCTGGGCTCACTGGAATCTTCAAAAACCAATTCGGCCAGGTTGGTTTACCCCCTCAGCTCTGTCGATAGCGTCGCCGTTCAGAATCTTGAAGTCTATGTCTATCCCAATCCATATCGTATTAACAGTGATTATATTGCCGATGGTATTGAAGGGCGTGACGCCCCGTATTATATTCCCGACCGGATGCGGCGCCTTCATTTCGCCAATTTACCGCCCAGATGCACTATCCGGATATATTCCCTTGATGGGGATTTAATAAGGGAATTTGAACATGATAAAGACCCCAGTGACCCGACCTCGATGCACGAAGAATGGGATTTAATCACTCGCAATACCCAGCGGGTAGTAACGGGAATCTATTACTGGGTGGTTGAAGACGACAAAGGAAATACTCAGATAGGCAAGTTTGTCCTGATTTTGTAAATATATTAAAGGACAAAAAAACCACCCCGGGCAATTAATTTTCCTTTTTAATAGATCAGATTCGTATTATATTTTATGGAAATCGTTTTATCTGAAATCGGGGTAAAACCAAATAATAAATCAGAACTTACCATTTGTCTCTAATAAGTGAACGTTCGCTACTTCACATTGAACATCAACGACTTACAAAAACCTTCAACTTCCGATTACATATGGATATTTAATCTTTTTTTTCAAAAGAACTTGCCATTTAGATAGATTTTTTGTAGTATTTATTTTTGAGAATAAATAATTATTTTCAGTAAATACAAATTATTAAAGGGATTAATGATTTAAATTATTATAAGAGGACGAGATATGAAAGCTAATAAGTCACATGTAAAACTCTTTATCCTCCTTTTTATTTTGCTGATTCCATTGGGTTCTTTCGGTCGTGCCCGCTATAACCCCAATGACATGAAACAACAAAGCTCTTATGCCACCGCCACCCCACAGTATTGTATCGCAGCTCATAATGTTGGGAAAATAGTTTTAGGGGTTAACAATAATGGCACTTTCGGAGACGGCTTTGCTGCCGGCAGTCCCAGTGACTGCTTTACCGGAGTGGTTGTACCCTCATGTCAATACCCTAAAAATACCAATTCTCAGTATCTTTTTGCGGGTGCCTTCTGGATTGGCGCTATAATAGGACGTGACACCCTGGTGTCGGTAGGAGCCGATGGCTGGCAACATACACGGGAATTTTTTCCCGATGTGGAACCGTTCGGTAAGATGATTTATCGCTCGATTATTGACCCGGCCAAACCGGAATTTAAAAACGCTATTTCAGAACAGGACTATATTTCCGTTTACACCGACACTTTCACAACCGGTGTTTCCGGTCTTGACAACGATGTTATTGATGGTCGTCCCCACCGACCGCTTTATATCGAGGTTACGCAACGGTCTTTCGCCTGGTCTTATCCCTATGCCGAAGATTTCGTCCTGTTTGATTATGCAATTAAAAATATCGGTCGTGAACAGCTCAACCAGGTTTATATGGGAATATATGTTGATGCCGACGTGAAAACCCAGGGTGCCGATGAAGGCTTCGATGACGATGTTTGTGGTTTTCTTTATACCTACAATAACCCCTATGGCAACTGTATTTTTGAAGACACGGTTTTCATCGCCTGGATCGCCGACAACGACGGTGATTTCAGCGGCGGTCTTCTTTCCACTCCCGTACCCCATGTTACTGCTACCCGAATCGTCAGAACCCCCTCGG
>JAQUSF010000141.1 GCA_028715215.1 Candidatus Zixiibacteriota bacterium | reverse complement strand
CCCCGGTTGCCCCGGCTGGACAACCCGGGGAGCCTGGTTGGTCGGAGATTTAAAATAGGCGTTACCATGGCCGCCCTTGCCGCCCGCAGCCAGGATTACTTCAGTTCCGGATTCATCAAGGTCAGCAATAATCCGGTCAGTGGCCATATCTTTAATGATTGTCCCAACCGGCAGGCGAAGAAATATATCCTCCCCCGATTTCCCGCTTTTCAAACTCCCCTGCCCCGGTAAACCATTAGGGGCTTTATAAGACCTTTTGTAACGGTAGTCTAAAAGAGTGGTCAGGTTTTTGTCAGCGACCGCCCGCACACTGCCCCCCCGGCCGCCATCACCACCATCCGGACCGCCTTTAGGGATATACTTTTCCGTTCGAAAAGAAAGACACCCCGGTCCCCCCTTACCCGATGTGATCTCGATTTCAACATAGTCTACGAACATAAAAACCAATATTCTCTATCAGAGCCAAAAAGTCAAATAGCATAATTTATCACTATAAAATCGATAAGAAATTTTAACAGTCAGAGATTGACGATAAATATAAATCACTGTATATTGGGCCATGCCTGACTCACTTTTTACAGAAAAATTACCGGGAATAAACCAGCGTAAAAGACAGTTTTACGAGAAAACTTTCCTGTTTCTGGGTCGTTTTTGTCTGAAAATGGGTCTCAAACCCAATTTTTTAACCGTGGTTTCACTGTTCTGTGCCGTTATCTCCGGGATATACTTTTGGAAAGCGGAACTTCTCTGGGGAGTTTTCTGGATGCTGGCTACGGCTTTCGCTGATATGCTCGACGGTTCCACCGCCCGTGCCGGTAACATGGGTACGGTTTTCGGAGGCATTTTTGACCATGTCCTCGACCGGTACGGCGAATTTTTTATCCTGGCTGGTATCACTCTCTCCGGCACTATCCACCCCGGCTGGGGTTTATTTGCTCTTTTTGGCATGTTGATGGCCAGTTATACGCGCGCCGCCGCGGAATCTATGGGCAGAATCGATAACTGTGCAGTGGGCATTATGGGCCGCCTGGAAAAATTTATCGTGATTATTATTGGTTCCCTTCTCGAACATTTCTACCCCGAAGGTTCCTGGCCGAAAAGCGACTGGCTGGAATTTGCCCTTATCGTTGTCGGTATCGCTTCGCTTATCACCGCTATTCAACGCCTTGTCTATGCTAAAAAAATCCTCGGCAACCGCCAGAAAGTATAACTTGTCCAGCCTCGACCTTTTTATGATGGAAGAACCGCTATGATTACAGCTCTCGGTAACCCTGTTTATGATTATATAAAAACCCCCCGGGTCGATACGAAGGAACGTATTCTTTCGGGGTGTTCCACTAATGCCGCTTTAGCTCTGGCAAAACTGGGTGAGGAAGTTCGGCTGGTCGGCGCGGTCGGCGATGATTATCGCGATAAATTCATTAACGACCTGAAGCGTTTCCATATCGACCACGAAATTATCCCCTCCCCGCAAACCGGCGGTTTTTCACTTATATATTACGACGCCTTCGGTAACCGCACCCTTGATTTGCTCGGCCGGGCCTCTGAAATCGGCACCCTGTCCCCTGAAATTTACAAAAATTCACAAGCGGTCCTGATTGGCCCTATCCTGGGCGAGATTTCCTTTGAGGAAATAATTAAAATCCGGCACGATTTTACCGGTTTACTTTTCAGCGACCCCCAGGGATTATTGCGCGGTGTCGACGAGAGCGGCCGCATCTATCACGAAAAAAAACCGGGTATCGAAGAGGTCTTCGCCGTTTGCGATATCGTCAAGCCCAACGAACTCGAAGGCCGGGTACTGACCGGTATCGACTGCCGCCAGAATCCCTACGAAGCCGCCCGTATCATTAAAAGCTGGGGACCCCGACTCGTTATTATTACCCTCGCGGAGCTCGGCTCGATTATTTATGACGGACATAATTTCATTGATATCCCGCCTTACGAAATCGACCTGGTCGACGCTACCGGCGCCGGCGACACCTACATGGCCGGTTTTACCTTCGAATACCTGAAAACCGGCGGCGATTTGAAAAAAGCCGGATGCTTCGCTTCCTGCACCTCGTCGATCATGATTGAACATGTCGGCCCCGATTTTCCCCTTACTGAAGCGGCCGTCAGGAAAAGACAGGAAAGTTTACTGGCCCGGCGTAATTTCAAACCAAAAGTGGCGGTTAACAGTTAACAGAATTATTTTACCGGTATAAAACCGCCGGGATAATAATTCTCGCTATCGTAAGGTAACAGCTTATTTCCATAGTTTTTTCTGAATAAATTATAAACGGGCAGGTATTAACATAAAATAATATTCAAGGAGAATAATTTGCTGCATCTGGAAGAAAAGACCGACCTTAACCCCCTCTGCCCGCATTGTCAGCAGGCTTTAAATGTTATGTGGTGCCGGGAACTGGAGAGCTTTCTGGGCAAGAGATATGTATATTTTTGTCCGTTCTGCAAGAAAATTCTGGGCGTCTCCCATCGCAAAGGTTTCTGGATGGGGTGATACCGTAGTTAAAAGGCGTCGCCATAACGTCGTCACACTTAAAAGAGCCTGATTATAAACAGCCTGATAGAACAATATTACCGTTTACGAATATAATACCTGTAGGCCCCCATCGCACAACGGCGATAATAGGCACCATAATGATTAAAAAGTATGGCTCTCTTTCCAGATATAATTCCCGGCCTGTCATAAACAGCCAGACCAGCCCGACAATCATAAGCGTAAAACGATTCGCCAAAAGCCAGCTGAGCCGCTGACGTTCATCCATGCTCAAAACGTCCATTTCATCCTTCAACTTTTTCCCTCCTGGAGAAATTCGAAAAGCTCATCGACTCTCATCTCCAGCACCCGGGCAATACGAAACGCCAGCAGAGCCGAAGGAACGTTCCTGCCTTTTTCAATAGATATAATCGTCTGTCGCCGTACCTGTACTTTTTCCGCCAGTTCCTCCTGGGTAAGGTCCAGCCGCGCCCGGTGTTGTCTGATGTGGTTAATTAGCTTCAAACAAAAAAAACCTGAATAAAATGTCATTATTACATTACATAATGTAATGAATAGCGTACAATTTGTCAAATATTATTTACTTATTTTATAAATGAATTTCACAAATGATATTTTGATTCCTCTTTTTTTGTATAATTTTTTTGTAAAAAACAGAAAATCCATTATTTTTGACTGACTTCAACTGTCAGGTGTTGTACTTACATTAGTTGCCAAATCCGGCAAAATGTGATATACTCAAATAAATTATTTGGGGATATTGATTCTATGGAAAATAAAAAAATCGAAATAAGGAAAGGTAAGTCACAAATGGCGACTACCAGTAACGCATCTGACCGCAAGAAAGCTCTTGATGCCGCTTTAAGCCAGATTGAACGCTCTTTCGGCAAGGGCTCCATAATGCGGATGGGTGACAATACGGCTTTAGAGGTTGAAATTATTCCTACCGGCTCCCTGGGTCTGGACCATGCGCTGGGCGTCTGGGGTATTCCGCGTGGCCGGGTGACCGAAGTTTTCGGACCCGAGGCCTCGGGTAAAACCACCCTCACCCTGCATATCATCGCCGAGGCTCAGAAAGCGGGCGGGACGGCGGCTTTTATCGACGCCGAGCATGCCTTTGACGCAACCTATGCTAAAAATCTCGGGGTGGATATCAACAACCTGCTCATTTCCCAGCCCGACAACGGTGAGCAGGCGCTGGAGATAACGGAAACCCTGGTGCGTTCCGGGGCGGTCGATGTCGTGGTAATTGACTCGGTGGCGGCGCTTACCCCGCGCTCGGAAATCGAGGGTGAAATGGGCGACAGCCACATGGGTCTGCAGGCCCGGCTGATGTCGCAGGCATTGCGAAAATTAACCGCCATTACCTCCAAATCGCACACCGCCATTATCTTCATTAACCAGATAAGGATGAAAATCGGGGTGATGTTCGGTAATCCAGAAACCACGACCGGCGGTAACGCCCTGAAATTTTACTCCACTATCCGCCTTGATATCCGCCGCGTGGCCTCAATTAAGGATAACAACGACGTTATCGGTTCTCGCACCCGCGTCAGGGTGGTGAAAAACAAGGTGGCACCGCCGTTTAAAGAGTGCGAATTTGATATCATTTACGGCAAGGGCATTTCCCGCAACGGCGAACTGATCGACTTGGCCTCCGACCACAATATTATCGAAAAATCGGGCTCGTGGTTCAGTTTCGGCGGTGACCGACTGGGCCAGGGACGGGAAAACGCCAAGCATTTTCTCGACGAAAACGCTGAAATCAATGCGGCTATTCTGGCTAAAGTAAAAGAGAAGCTGGGCATGACAAAAGCAATCGAAGCCGCAGTTGAAACCGATAAAGAAAACTGATACCTGCCATTTTAGATTTAAGCTCTTTAATCTTAACAGGTTAAAGAGCATTTTTATATGATTTAAAGTGCCCTTCAAGACCACGAATTGGCAAATCTGCAAATGTAAATAATCAGGACATTTAAGGGACAAATATTGTCCTGTTTTTATTAAATCTTGTTTATTGTCCCTGTTATCCTTATAATCTCACATGAAATTATCTATATTAATATCAGGAAAATGAAATTCCCTTTTTAGAAAAGATTATATATTAAAAAGGGGAACCTTGAGACCGGAAAGCCTGTTTTAGCTAATTAGCTGAAGAAATTTTCCGGTCGGGTAAAATTGAGGAACGCTCAAATGGCCGACCAGGAAACAGACATATTATTAAAACGCAAGGCGTTTGAAAACGAAGCTCTGCCGCACATGGATGCTTTGTATCGAACGGCCTTACGCATGGTAAAAAACCAAAATGACGCGGAGGATCTTGTACAGGAAGCCTTTGCTAAAGCTTACCGATTCTGGGATAAATTCGAACCCGGGTCAAATTGCCGCGCCTGGCTTTTCAAGATTATGACCAATATATTCATTAATGAATATCGGTCAAAAGCAAGATCTCCTGTTTCGGTTAACGTCGATGAAATCGATGACTTCTACCTGTACAAACAGATGGATTCTCTCGAATCCGGCGATAACCCGGAACAAATGCTCTTTTCCAAAATATTTGACGATGATGTCAGAAAAGCGATAGAAGACCTGCCCGATGATTTCAAGATGGTGGTGATCCTGTCGTTTTTGGAGGATTTTTCCTACCAGGAAATTGCCGAAATAACCGACCTTCAGCTGGGTACGGTTAAATCGCGCCTGCACCGCGGTCGGAAACTGTTACAAAAGAAACTATTTGACTATGCAATAAAGAACGGATACATCAAGGACAAGGCACGATGAATTGTCAAGAAGTTTTGAATTTGCTCTATGATATCATTGATAAAGAGGCCTCGGAAATCGACGTCAGAGAAGTTGAAGAACACCTTAAACATTGCCGCGACTGTTTCGGCGTGTACAAGGTCGAAGGCGCTCTTCAGGACTTTATCAACGAAAAATTAAAAACCAAAAATGAACCCACTGCTAAACTTGAGTCCCTGAGGCTGAAAATTATCGATAAACTCGATCAGGTCGACTGTGAAGTAAAAAACCAGTCGTCCTCCGACCGGGCGAAAGCGGTGCGTCGCCCGCCATATCTGAGCTTTACGAAAATTTTAGCCGCCGCCGCAGTTATTGTGGTCATGATCGGCGCCGGCTTTTTGCTCTCCGGTTATTTTCACCACGATGAATTCTATATCCCCCTGGAACAGGCGCACTGGAGTGCTGGTAAAAACCTGAACGGCTATAAGAATATTCAGAACCTGTACAACGCTCTTTCCCGCGTTACTAACGAACTGCACTACAAACCGGAACAGAAGGTACATGATTTCAATCTCATCGGCGGTAACAACGAGGAAATCATGCAGGCCAACATGACCCACCTGGTATATGCGGACACGAAAGAAACCAGGCTGATTTCGGTTTTTGTGGTTCCGGCCAATAATTTTATCATCGACGAAGAACTGAAAAAAAGTCAGGTTATAATCAACGATATCACCTTCTATGACCACAACTGCCGCGGGTGCCGACTGGTATTTCACCGGGAGGGCGAACTGATGATTATCACCGCCACCAGAGAGAAAAACGTTAACCTTCTGGAATTTATTCCCGGCCAGCGGGC
>JAQUSF010000051.1 GCA_028715215.1 Candidatus Zixiibacteriota bacterium | reverse complement strand
CCCCGAGCTTCTTCTTTTTTATCGTTATCCCTGACCATAATATCCGCCCGGGTTTTCATCCCAAAAGGAAGATAATATGAATCCGGGTAGTCTTTAACCAGGCGTTCAATATCAATCAAGGCGGCTGAGGTATCGGCGCAGGTGAGATTTAACTGGGCCAGCTGGAAAAGAGCAATATCAGCCAGAGCCTTGTTGTCCGCGTCCGCTATACGCGTCAGCCTGGCTTTGGTCGAGTCGGTCATCCGGTTCTCTTCAAACCAGAGCGCCCGGGCATAATCGGCCAGAAGTTCCGGTGCCGTTTCGGCTTCATCGATTACCAGGATCAGACACAGAGCGTCATTGACATAAAAGCCCCTGGGGTAATCGACAATAAGTTTATGGAGAGCCGTCGAAGCAGAATCAAAACGCCCCTGAAAAAAATCAAGACGGGCCAGGTTATAATAAGCCTCCTCGAGAATATCGTCATTTAAACGGTTTCTTAACAGGTGATGATAACTCTCGCGGGCTTTTTCATATTGACCCAGACGCAGATAACAAAGCGGCGTTGAACGCAAGGCATTCAGGTAACCGAAACCGCTGCGATAGGTGGTTGCGACCGTGTCGAAATAAGCCAGGGCGCGGGGGTAATCGTTCAATTTATCAAGATAAATTTCCCCGATGGAACTGAGAGCGTCGGCTTTATCCCGGTCATGGGGAAACATGTCGCGGATATGCAAATACACGGCAATGGCTTCGTCATACCGACCGGTGGCCGTAAGGGCTTCGGCATAGCTATAATTAACTTCATTGACAACGGCGCTTGAGGCACTGTAGCGATTCAGGGCATAAGTGCCCATCCGAATAACCTGTTCATACTGCCGGCGCTCATAACACTGGCGCATGAAAAACAACAGGTACTCGCCTTTGTTATTATCGAGGGAATCCAGCCGGACAGTGAATTCAAATGCTTCCTCAAAGTTACCGGTCTTGATATAATAAATTGACAGCAGTTTTAAAATGCGCCAATCCGAGGTCCGGCGGGCCTGGTTCAGCAAAACCTCCTCTACTTCTTTCGATGATTCGACAAATTCCAGAAGGTCAAACAGCTTATTTTCAGCCTGACCGGCCGTCTGGGTAGTGTCCTCCGAGAGCAGGGGAAGGTATTCCATGGCGGCATCACGGTACTTTTTCTGTTTTTCAAGTATGCCCCCGCGCTCCAGACTGAAAAGCAGTTTATCCGTCTTGATTAACCTGAGAGAATCAATCAAAAGCAGCGCCCGACTGTCCAGGCCGGAAGCAATCATGCTGTTTATTATCAGCAGATAGCGGTTGGAATCACTGTTCTTGACCAGGGCTACGGCGCGGTTATACACTTCCGTACCTTCCTCGGTTCTCCCCTGGTATATCAGTACCTCTGCCAGGTCCAAATAATAACCGATACTTTCGGGATGTTTTTCAATAAAGCGCCGAATTAATGCTTCCGATTTAGTATAATATTTCAATTCCGCATAACACTGTTTCAGAAGGTTCTGCACGACCTCATTATCCGGTTCTTTTTCAAAGATGACTTCAAGCAGGGCGGAAGCGCCTTCGAAATTGCGCACTCTAATCAAATTCCGGGCAAAAGCCAGTTGTTGTTCAAGTTCCGAAAGCGTTCGAACCGCCCGCCTTTGAACCGGGGGAGTTTCCTGAGCGGAAAGGTCATAAGAAAAACCCCCCGGTAATAACAGGGTGACAAACAATGATAAAAGGAGTTTATACATCACGGTTCCGGAATCCCTTCGGAGGGAGGGTTTTGAAGGCGCCCCTGAAGGTTCAGGAGTGCCCGGAAATAAGCCTTGATTTGTTCTTCATACTGGGCCGGGTAGTTATCCCCGAGGAACTGGCGAAGTTTATCCTCGAATTTCAAACGGTCATTAAGAATATCCGCCGACAGCGCCTCCGGCATGTAGAACATTGTCTCGGCGGCACTGACCGCCTGGCGTTGTTCGGAAAAATCTTTGCGTTGCAGTGAACGCGAAGCTTCAAGCATCCGCGAATATATTTTCAGCTGGCGCTCGGTGGTTTCCTGCCCAACTTCCCCATCCGCCATATCTTCCTCAACCTTCCGCATCTCCCGGGCGATATCGTCAAGCCGGCCTAAAATCTGCCGAGAATTACCGAACTCCCGCTGCAGTTCCTCCAGGGATTTACGAATACTGCCCTGCTCCCCGGCTAAACGCTTAAGAGCTTCACGTACCGCCTGCTCGCCACCGGGATTGGGTTGGGGATTATTGCATTGCCGTTGCGTCTGCATATTCAGATTGTTCTGCTTGTTACACAGTGATTCCATCATCGACATATTTTTATCGCAATTACCGCCCTTGTCACACTGTTTCTGCTGTTCCAGAGATTCGAGCAGGCGCACCGAGGCCCGGTTAAGATTGGCCATGGCATCTTTCTGGTCATTGACGGCGTTACGGCCTTTTTTGGCATCGAGATTATTGATGGCTGCAGACATGGCGGCAATGGCTTCATTGACAATCATTTCCAGCTCCGCGGCAATGAATGGCGAAGCTTTACCCAGCTCCGTTATAGTGTTTTTCAAACCACTGCAGGAATTCTGCAAATCCTGCTGGGATTTGGCCAGGTCCCGAATAACCACCGATGACGGATTCAACGTAGCGGCTTCTTTCAAAAGTTCTTCCTGCTTTTGCGACAGGTAGTTGGCGTCGTCTATAGCCCGGCGCATGGCTTTCCTGATACCTTCCGCGTCATCACCGCTCATAGCCATCTGCTGCTTCTGCATCTCCCCCAGCATATTGGTCAGCCTGGAAAGAGCCTGGGCGCCCTGCCGGGATGACTCGGCTTTTTGTTTTTGTTGCAGTGCCTGAGACATCTCGGTCATATTCCGGTCGGCGTCGGTTTTCTCCACAGCTTCGGCAAATTTCTGCGCCTCCGGGGAGTTTTCCATATCGGCCGCTTTCATCATTTCTCTGAAAGTCTCAACCTCGTTTTTCAGGCTCCCCAACGCATTTTTAATTTCATCCTCGGACGGGCTCAACGACGGCAGACCATCCTTGTCGGCAGCATCTGTTTTCTGATTTAAATCTTCCTGCCGTTTAACCAGTTCTTCGGCTTTGCGAATCATCGCTTCCATCTTCTGTTCGAGCTGCATCTTTTTCAGAAGAGCCAGTGTCCGCTCCAGCCGTTGCAACATCTCCTCCTGGCTGAGCTTGAAATCCTTCATGGCCTGCTGGAGCTTTTCAGGGTCCATATTCATCATCGCTTCCATCAGTTTTTTCTGAGCCTCCCACATTTCCGGCGTGGCAACCTCCTGAAAAAGCTTCTGGATTTCCGCCAGTTTCTCCAGTATCTGGCGGCTCATCAGGGCATTGTCCTTCATTCGCTCGAGTGATTCTTTCATCTGCTCCGACATCTGCTCGACCTTTTCCAGGATCTCGGTATTCTTTTGCGTGATGGATTCGAGCTCTTTCTGCTGCTGCCAGTCACCCTTGTTTAATTCCTGGCTCTGTGCTTCGAGCTTGCGGGCGGCATTTTTTAGCCGCTGGGACAGCTCCTGACCGGTCTTCATAAGCTGCTCGACATTAACAATTCGTTCCCGTCCCTCGCCTTCGGTTTCGGCCAGGATTTCATCCAGGGAAGGCAGGCGGGCGATATACTGACGGGAACGCGTAATTTTCGGACCGGATATGCGGTCGTTATCGGCAACTTCGAAATAATATAAGATATAATCACCGGGAAAAAGATGGAACTTGTCCATGTCCCAGTTAAACTCGACCTCGCCCTCCGTTTTTATCCGTTCCGAATAATGTATAACCGCTACATGCTCCTCGGAAGGCCGCCCCTGAGAGACGATGGTGTATTTTAAAACCAGTGAAGTGAAACCGTAATCATCATAGATACGGACTTTTACCGGCAACATCATTTCATCGCTCAGGTTGACATCGAATCCCGGCCGAAGCACATCTATCGACGGGTATTCATCAGGTACTGCCGTGATATAATATTCAATCGGGTCAGGATTGGTTTCCCCCAGATGGTCCTGAAGATATATGTGATAAGCTCTTGATTTTTCCACCGGCAGGGTAATCTCGCCGAATTGGCCAGTAATTTTCAGCGGTGTTCGGCTGGAATCCTCGAAGACCAGTTCGGCTTTTTGAACCGGAAGATTGGTTTCAATTTTCATATTGACCCGGCTGCCTGTCACGGCCGAAAAGGAACCGTTGTTTTCATCGATTGTGGTCGGGGAAAGGCCGGTGTAATCGGGATAGAAAATAGCCAGAGAGATGTTGTTGATACGCGGACGGTCCACCACATCAATTTTCTGTACCTCCGTTTTCAACCGCCCGGCTTCGACATAAAAATCAAAAGATTTGTTAATCTGTCTTAAAATAAGGGCAAAGGCCAGAGAATCGTTCCCTTCGGAGGTGTACCGTTTAACCGTCCCGAGGTTGATTTTAGTCCTCTGCCAGTTCCCACCGGCCAGACGATGATGGATATAGGCGATGTCCGGAAGGCGCTGACCTATTATCGAAGCTCCGATTTCAATATCCCGATAGCGAATCCATTCGGATGAAGTCGGGACCGGGATAATCCGGTAAGCCAGAGGGGGTGCAATTTCGGTTGTGGGATGGGAATAGACCTCGTAGGAGTAACTGAAAAAGCCCGGGGATAAAAGAATAAACGCCCCGGCTGCTAAAACCGCGATTAAAAAGATACGGGTGGCTCGCCATACCGGGTAAAACTTTACCACTTCGTTGAAATTTATGCCGCCGGCATATTGTAAAGCCTGCTGCCCGGTCATGGCCATTAATTCGGCAGAGTAGCCGGGAGTCGTTTTAAGGCGGGCAAACTGGATAGCGGCAATCAACCGGCCCTTCATAACGGGATAGCGCTCTTCCAGCTGCAACGCCACCAGGTCAACATTACCGTAACGTAGTTTTCTTAAAACCAGCGACCACAATAGATAAAGCGTAATTACCCCGGTAAGAGATAAAAGGGTAATTTTAAACCAGACCGGTAATACCACCAGGTTGGCCAGGCTTGATAATAACAGGGATATTAAGATAAGCAAAGCCACCGTGCCGACCAGACCTGCTCCCAGCATGATTAACCGTTGTCGGATAAGGACGCCGAATAATTTTTTATAAAGAAGCGAATGGGCTTTTAACGTGGTCATAAAATCTACTTCCAATTATATCATCGGCTTCGGGCTTTAAAACCGTGCCTGTATTATTACGGTAACCGATAAAAAGTGAGTACTCAATATAACAGGGCATAAGTTAATATATTAAGACCCATTTTCAACGCTTCCAGGCGCTTACCCGGAGGGTCATTGTGCACCTGGGGATCTTCCCAGCCGTCACCGATATCCGATTCCACCAGAAAGTACAGGACCACCCGGCCATTTATGATAATGGCATATCCCCTGGGCGGCTTTTTATCATGTTCATGGATTTTGGGCGGACCATTGGGAAAATCATAAAAACAATGATAAAGAGGATGGTCAAAAGGAACTTCCACCACCTCCCTTTCAGGAAAGAGCGCCGTCATCTCCTTGCGAAACATCTCATCCATCCCGTATGAATCGTTGACAAAAAGAAAACCGCCGCCAGCCAGATACCTGCGCAGTCTCTCTTTTTCTTCGCCGGTGAATGTTATCTTACCGTGCCCGGTCGCAAAAAGATACGGATACTTAAAAAGGTCGGCATCCATTATCGTAACCTGATGTTCAAGGGTATCGACGAGGAAAGAAGTATTATCTTTGACAAACTCGAGAAAATTAGGTACTGCCGAGGCGCCCCAGTACCAGTCGCCGCCTCCGCCATAATGAAGACGGGCGACCCTTACCGCTGAGGGATGTGGATTTTGAGCCTCCGCCCTGAAATCAGGATTTATGACCCCCCGCCCCCGGCGGAGTTGTTCCAGGAGGTCCTGGGAAAACAACGGCTGTGACACCATTAAAATAAGACATAAGACCGTAAAAAGTATCTTTTTTGACATACCTTTCCCCATATATATAATATACAGATTAAGATGGTTATTTGATTAAAAATTAATAAAAAAAGCCCGAAAATTTCGGGCTTTTAACGGTGTTATTGCATATTTATTATTTAAAACGTCGGGGCCGACGGGCTTCCCATTCGACCACAATCGGACTGGCTACGAAAACGGAACTGTAAGTTCCGATGATCACCCCCATTATCATGGCCAGGGAAAAATTGCGCAGCACGTCACCGCCGAAGAAAAATAGAATGCCTACCACGATGAGTACGGTAATCGACGTACAGATAGTCCGCGACAGCACTTCATTGATGGATTTGTTTACCGACCAGATGTACTCGCCCTTGGACCGGAATTTTTTGAGATTCTCACGAATCCGGTCATAGACTACCACCGTATCGGTCAGGGAATAACCCGCCAGGGTTAAAAGGGCTGTAACCAGCAGGAGGTCGAATTCAAGACCAAGTATAAAGAAGATTCCCAGAACCGCCAGGACATCATGGAAAGTGGCTATGGTAGCCGCCACCCCGGAGCGGAAATCGAAACGAATACCGATATAGATAAGAATCCCCAATACCGACAGGAGAACGGCCCAGCGGGTATCTTTGCGGAGGGTTTCTCCAACCGCCGGTCCAATCACATGTTCGGAGACGATGGTAAATTCATTCCCGGCAAAGCTGTTTTTAATAACCTCTTCAATCCGGGCCAGCTTTTCTTTGCCGGCGGCTTCGGATTCCGGACGTTTGGTTTTTACGATAAATGCGTTCGGTTCCTTAAAATCGGTTATCCGGGTTATCTGAACATCGGGGAATTCCTTTAAAAGAGCTGTTCTCATATTCTCAATCGGCACATTTTCTTTAAAATGCCCCTGGACCATAACGCCACCGGCAAAATCAATCCCCAGGTTGCCATGACCGGTGGAAATCATTATGAAGGCATAAAGACCCAGGGCGATCAGACACAGGGAAAACACAAAAGCGATTTTGCGCGCTCCGATGAAATTTATATTGGTATCACCAATTATTCTGAACATTTTATCCTCACCTTCTTAAATGCTTAATGACTGATATCCTTTGCGAATATCGAAAATCGCCTTGGTTATCACATAAGCGGTGTACAATGAAATTGTAACACCCCAGAATAACGTAACGGCGAAACCCTTGACAGCGCCGGAACCGAGTAAAAACAGCGCTCCGGCAGTAATCAGGGTGGTTACGTGCGAATCAAAAATAGCTACGAATGCCCGGGTGTACCCGGCGTCAATCGAAGCCCTTACCGTTTTACCGGTCCGCAACTCCTCCCGGATACGCTCAAATATAAGGATGTTGGAATCCACCGAGATACCGATAGTCAGAATAATACCGGCAATACCGGGCATCGTCAGGGTAGCTCCCAGACCGGCCATCACCGCCATCAGGAAAAAGAGGTTGAATACAAGACCGATATCGGCAATCACACCCGATAAACGATAATACACCCCGATAAACAGCATTACCAGGAGAAGTCCGAAAAGTGAAGAATAAAAGCCTTTCCTGACCGAATCAGCTCCCAGGGTCGCTCCCACCACATTCTTTTCAATTATTTCCACCGGTGCCGGCAGCGCACCCGCTTTGAGGACAATTTCCAGATTCCGAGCATCTTCCATTGTCGCCGAGGTGCCCATGGTAATCTGACCATGACCGCGTATTTTGGTGCTGATAAAAGCCGCCGATTCCACCTTGTTGTCAATAACCACCGCCAGCGGTTTATCAATATTGGAACCGGTCAATTGGGCAAAACGCGCCGACTGGTCGCCGGTTATCTTGAAATTAACCGCCAGCCCCCCCATGTTGTCCCGTCCCATGGAAATACCTTCGAGAAATTTACCCAGAAATTGAACTTTTCTCTTTAAAAGAAACAATTCATAAATCTCGCGGTTATTCCTGATGGTAGACCGGGTGGACCAGCAAAACTGAACATCGATGGGAATAATTTTCTGAACTTCGGGAAGATTCAACCAGCGGTCAATCAAATCCCGGTCTTTTTTATAAACCGAAAAGCCCGGCCAGTTCATACCGGTACGGCTGTGATAAAGTGATGGTTCCAGACGGGAACTGAAAGGTGTCACGTTCTGGTCCAAAGAGAGACTTTCATCATATCCGAAATCCATGATATCTACTGCCGAATCACCCATTAGTTCCGCCATGATATCTTTGGACGAAGCCAGGGTTGTATCGGCTTGAGGTTCTTCCGAAGGTTCCGGGATTTTCTCCGGAGTTGTGGCCACTGAGTCCGCCCGGGCTTTTTCATAGGCATGCACCACGGAATCAATTTTGGAAAGCACCAGGCTGGCATTATCCATATTTTCCAGAAGCTTGAACTCCAGAATAGCCATCTGGCCCACGAGGTCTTCGGCCCGACTGGCATCGGTATAACCCGGCAGGTCAATAACTATGCGGTCACTGCCCTGCTTGAGAATAACAGGTTCGGCAACCCCCAGACCGTCAATACGATTGCGGATTACCGACTGAGCCCGGTCAACCGCCCCTTCGGACGCCCCTTTATCCAGTTCCTCGGTTTTAACTCTCAGCACGACATGAATACCGCCCTGCAAATCAAGACCAAGGCGAATGGCTTTTTGTTGAAGACGGAGCAGTTCCCCGGGGTCATTTTCCGTCAGTCGCTGCTTTTCCGTCTCACTCATAGTCCACCATTTAAAGGTATTCCAGAAAGCAAAACAGGCCAGAATAATCAAAACGATGGTTATACCCAGCCGCCATTTCTGATTGGACATGTTAGATTCCTTCCTTAAATATTTTTATAAATTATTTTTGACTGATGAAATTACTGTAAAGAAGAAGACAATAATGAGGTCAGCTGGTACCTGATGGTTTGGCACCCACCAGGGTTAAAGTACGCCCCAGACGGGATGAAACCTGACCGGGAGAACTTACCGGTGAAAAGCATAACTGAGGTGGTGAATTATAGATAATAAAATTAAAATCAGTTATGATATTAATTTTTATCTGCTTATCATCGTTATTGGCTTTGATAAAGACTTGCGATATAAGGTAAGCGTCCTGCTCCGTGTAGGGGCGAGTGCCGGGCGCCATGGCACCCGTTTTCTCCTCGGAATTAACCGCATCCGGGATAATCAGCTTATGCTTGAACTGGACTGCCGAGGACAGGTTCTTAACCGGACAGTCGGAGAAAAGACGAGCCGCGGCATTGGCGCCCGAAGACCCCAGCGCAACCAGAAGCAAACCAACGATTATTATCCGACCGGCAGCCAGCAAAATTAAACTGATTTTTCGTAGTATCTTTTTCATTTTAAAGTTCGGCCAATATAATTCATACTGATAATAAGTCAAATCAAAATTACCTTCTTAAGAATATCGGTCAGGTCAGAAAAGGCAACTCTCTGGTTTCTTTGAACATACGTAAAATGTGCAATTTTTGCACAGTCACCAAAGCCCAGAGAAAAACTATCAGGTCATTAACTGACAATACGAACTTCAACTTTTACAGCCCTTTATAGTTGACATAGCTGACCAACCGCATATATTACCACCGATTTGAATTAACTTTAATTTAACCTTGTTTTGACAAGTTTTTAAAATAGACTTTACTCATGGCTGAAAAAGCCGGTAACAACAAAAAAAACTCGTTTTATTCCCTTCCTCGCGATTCGGTTTTCCTGAAAATATTAATGATTATAGCCCTTCTTTATTTGTTTATCCTCTCTATCACCTTGCTGGGGGCGGCTTTCAGACTGTTCGGAAAAGAATTCGCCGAAACCATATTCGGAGCGACCTCCAATCCTCTGGTCGGTTTGATGATTGGCTTACTTTCGACCGCCCTTTTACAATCATCTTCGACAACCACTTCTATTGTAATCGGCCTGGTCGGTTCCGGCATGATTAGTTTCGAAAATGCCATTCCGATGGTAATGGGGGCAAATATCGGCACTACGGTAACCAACAGTATTGTTTCCCTTGCTCACATATCCCACAGTGACGAATACCGAAGAGCTTTTGCCGGTTCTTCCCTTCACGATTTTTTCAATGTCTGCTCGGTTATTGTCCTTTTTCCCCTTCAGGTACAATTTAATATCATAGGTCGCTCGGCCCACGCCGTGGAAAGCCTTTTTGTGGGTTTTGGCGGGGTTCAATTCACTTCTCCCCTGGCGGTGATTACCAAGCCGGTAGCCAACGAGATAATTTTGATGACCGGTGGAAATGCCTGGTTAGCCGCGCTGCTGTCTCTTTTTTTCCTTTTTGTGGCTTTGCGTTATATCGTTAAGCTTTTAAAATCCCTGGTGCTGTCCCGGGTCGAAATATTCTTTCAACGGTACATATTCCGCACCCCGGCTCTCGGCTTTTTACTCGGTATTTGCCTGACAGCTCTGGTGCAGTCATCCTCGATTACGACTTCACTGATAGTCCCTTTATGCGGCGCCGGGATTTTAAGCATTGAACAGGTATACCCATACCTGCTGGGCGCCAATATCGGAACGACTATTACGGGCTTTCTGGCTTCATTCGTGACCGGTTCGCATGAAGCTGTCAGCCTGGCTTTTGCCCATTTGATTTTTAATGCTTACGGCATCGCCATTTTCTGGCCTCTTAAAAAGATTCCGATATCAATCGCCCGCCTGTTCAGCCGGATGGTTTTAAAATCCAAATTGATACCGATAATTTATATAATAATTGCGTTTTTTCTGATTCCCGGTTTTATTATTTTTTTCTTGAGGTAATTTAACATGTTTAAAAAATTCAAGGAACTTTTCAGTTCCGAAAATCTGCTTGACGAAGCTTACAAGACCACCGTGATGATGCTCGAATTCGACCAGAAAATGTACAACGCTTCCCAGAAGACCCTGAGACGTTCCGATACTGATGAGCTTCCCTTCGACGTCCGAAAAACCGACCGTCAGATTAATAAATATGAACGTGAAGTCAGACGGATGGTGCTGACACACCTTTCGATGAGCGGGACGCATAATTTAACTCCCGGGCTGGCCCTTATATCGATAGTAATCGATGTCGAGCGTATCGGTGATTACACAAAAAATATTGTGGATCTGGCGGGCCAGCATAAAGAGAAACTGAAAGCCGGCAACTACGAAACCCAGCTTGGTGAAATTGAAGCCGTAATCGACGATATTTTTCCTAAAGTAATCGAGGTTCTAAAGACACATGATAAACAAACAGCGCGTTATGTCATGGAACTGGAAGAGGCTACGGCCAAAAAAAGTGAAATGATAGTGTCCAACCTGATTCAGGGCAAAGAGGAAAGTCTGAAAATATCAGATGCGGTCTGTGTAGCGCTTTATGCCCGTTACCTAAAACGTATCAACGCCCATCTGACCAATATCGCCAGTTCCATCGTCAATCCCTTCCCGCGTATCGGCTTTCGGGAAAAAAAGAACTCTGACGACTAATCTTCACCATGATTTTTAAAATTCAAAGCCGTACGAGCCGCCGGGATAAGGCTGTTCCGATGCAGGATATGGAAAATTATAGCCAGCGCCACATAAACGACAGTTACTTCCAGCCTTATCTTATCCACGAAAAACTGAGCTAAAAATAATATCAGCAAAAGGCCGCCGTCGAGCCGGTCCAATTTTAAATTTACCAGCACTGCCACGGCAAACAGGGATTGAGCCGCCGTCAGGAACAATTCATGGTCCTGAAACTGGTCAAGGACAAACGGCCGCCAGACCACACCACTGGAAATGGCAAAGACCAGGGGAATAGTGCCGACCAGCAGCGTCCACTGGTTAACCTTGGAAGATATCAAGGCATTGAGAGCTGACGAGGCCGCCCCGCGCATCGCCCAGGTAGCCGCCACGATGAATTCCGGGGCTTCGGAAGCAATCGGCGCCAGCCATTGAATAAGCAGAAATTCGTTTATGCCCAGGGTCTTGCCGGTTTCCACCAGGGACACCGCAAAGGGTTCGGCAACAAAGAAAATGACGACCCCGGAAAATAGAAAACAAATGATGGTAACAATGCGCCTGGAAATTTTACTCATATTAGCGATAATTTTCACCGGGCCGACGAAATCCGGTTCTTCCGATTCCAGCTTTGCCGCGCGCCGGGTGTACATGGCAAAAAGGGTAACCAGTATCACGGTATCGATCAGGTTAAGACTGCCTTTTAACGGGATGGTAAACGAATAAAGTGTGGCCATGGCCAGGTAGAAAACTTCGACCCGGTGTTTCTTTTCCAGGATGATGCATTTCTTTTTTTTGGCCAGGATATAGATTAAAAGGACCGCCGGCCAGCCGATACCGACCAGAAGGCGATTGGCTCCGGTCATATTGGCGATCGCATAATGCGCCTGGCTGGGGTCGTGAGCTGCTTTCCAGGTAAAGACAAAATCCACTGCATATTCAGGCAGAACCGCAATCAGGGCCAGAATGGCTATCGCCAGGGATTCGGAAATATCTATCTGGGCCGCCTCGGCTGCCCAGGAAAGAATGAAAGCTGCTCCGAAAACGGCAATCCCGAAAATCACCGCTCCCAACTGCGGCAGGACATGCTTGTCGGTCAAACCGCAATACAAACCCGGAATAGCAATCAAAAAAGCTAAAATAAAAAGAAGGTAAAGATAGGGGTCAATATTGTAATTTCTGGATTTATAATTCATCAACAGCTCGATTCAAAGCCTGCCGGGTAAATTCAGCTCAACCGCGAATAATCATATTGACGATATCCTTACGCAATAGAACACCTACCAGATTTACTCCCGAAGTTACGAAAACTCTGCTAATATCCTTAAAAATCATCATCGCCGCGACCTCAACTATTCTTGTTTCCGGGGTCGTAACCTCGAAATCCTCCCGATACAACTGGGAAACTTTAATCTTGTCCTCTTTTTTGAGAAGTTCTTCAAACGGCTCGACATCGAGAGAATAATTAAGGTTGGAAATAAGGGACTTATAATCGGGCAGAGCGGCTTTAATCAGGTCACGGTCATTTATAACTCCCAGAAGCCTGTTGTTGTTGTCCACCACCGCCAGGGCCGAAAGACGAAAACGGAACATGATATTGGCTACGTCCTTAAGAGTATTATCGGGAGTAACTGAAACCACCTTGTGCCGCATTACATCCTTAACCATCAGTTCCTTGTCGACCGTAACATTGGTATCGGAAACCAGTTTGATAAAATCCCTTTTGTTTTCGATTTTCAATATTTTTTCCAGCATATTCTCCATGCGGCCGAAAGTAGCCAGTCCTGAGAGGGTTTGCAGGTACAGCTTGGCGATTGTCGACGGTGTTAAAAGCAAACAAACGATATGAACCGGGATATTGTCGATGGTTTTTCCCTCTAAACCTTTTTTCGATACGCCGACCAGGATATACATTTCATTTACGGCATCCGTTCGGGCATGAGGAAAGGCAAAACCATGTCCATAGGAGGTATCTTCTACCTCTTCCCGTTCTCTTATCGAGCTTAAAACCGCATCATAGTCAAGCACCACCCCTTCCTCTTTAATCATATCCAGCAGTTCATTAACCGCCTCATCCTTGGTACGGGCTTGAAGGTCAAGATTTATCCTGCGGTCCATCAACAAATTAGCAAGTTTCACTGTTTACCTCATCTATTTCTTCCCTTCCGGGATCTTTTTTTTGTAAAAGCACATCCGGTGATGCCACCCCGCCGGATACCAGGAATTTTACCCCGTCTTCAATAGTCATATCGAGCAGGATAACGTCTTCCCGGGGAACCAGTATAACCATCCCCGACACCGGGGTAGGTGTTGAGGGGATAAAAACCGTAAAAGTATTTTTCAAGTTATCTTCAACTTTTATCTTAACCGTTCGCGCTATAAAACAAAGAGCATAAACGCCTTTTCGAGGATACTCAACCAGTCCCACCTCTTTAAAGGATTTGACATCAGAAATCGTCACCGCTTCCAGAAGTTGTTTGGCGGAGGAATAAATAGGACGGATAACCGGCATTTTGACCAACAACCGTTCGCTGTATTTATACAATTTATGTCCGAGGTAGTTGCGGGTAAACATCCCGGCCAGAATTATCAAAAGCAGGGTGGTAAAAACCCCGAGGCCGGGGATAAAATACCCGAAAAGCTTAAAAATAATCGGTTGCAGAATACCATCGATTGTCTCAAAAAGAAATTTAAGAACAATATAAGTTAGAATTAAAGGTACAACAATCAGTACCCCGCTTAAAAAATGCCGTTTTACCGTGTCAATGACCCTGCTTGAAACCGACATAAACCTATCCCGGGAACAAATTTCCTAAATAAATCGTCGTTCGATTATAGCTGTCACTAATTTTAAAGTCAATATTTAATCTGTTAATCGACGATAAAACCCAACGAGGTGGGGATTTCGGAGGCAAATTTCATAATCGGTTCGGGATACAGCCCGAATAAAAAGACACCCACCAGACCAATCATGATGACCGTAAAAACCGGCAGGGTGAAGCTAAGTTTATAGGGGGAATCAGCATCGGAAAAGAACATCGTTTTAATTACATTGGCATAATAGTAAAGGGCGAAGACGGAAGTCAGCAGGCCTATACCCACCAGCCAGTAAAGCCAGTTGTATGAACCCTCGGCCTGAGCCATTTTAATGGCGGCGGCAAAGACATAAAACTTGGCCAGAAAACCGGCCAGGGGGGGAATACCGGCCAGGGACAACAGGAAAACCGTCATGGCGATCGATAATACCGGGGAACTCTTGGCCAGCCCGGTGTAACTTTCAATCTGGCAGGAACCGGTTTTGTCCTCGAAGAAGGCAACTACGGCGAAAGCGCCCATATTGGCAAACATATAAGCAAATATATAAAAGGCCACTGAGGCTAAACCCAGTTCATTAAAAGATACCATGCCTATCATAATATATCCCACCTGGGCAATAGAAGAATAAGCGAGCATTCTTTTAATATTATTTTGCCTGATAGCCACCACATTACCGAGAATCATGGCGGCTGCGGCCAGCACCCCGACCAGGACACCCCAATCGTTCGGCCTCATAACGGGGTCATAAAAAGCATACAGACCATTAACCATTATTTTGGCAAAAGCCACCAGACCGGCGGCTTTCGACCCGACGGACAGAAAAGCCGCTATCGGGGTGGGCGAACCCTCGTAAACATCGGGCGCCCACTGATGAAAAGGCGGCAGGGACAGTTTGAAACCGATCCCCGCCAGCAGCAAAATAATGGTAATAATAAGAACCAGACCGATATTGCCTTCAAATTTCAACTGGGTCACCGCCAGGTTGACCTTCATGAGCAAAATATCGGTGGTTCCGGTCATCCCATAAAGGAATGATAACCCGTAAAGAAGCAGTGCTGATGAAAAAGCCCCGACCACCAGGTATTTGATACCGGCCTCAACCGACAGCTTGTTATCCTTGAAGAAGGCGGCCAGAACAAAAAGCGGTATCGTTGTCAGTTCCAGGCCGATGTAAAGAGAAAGCAGTTCGTTGGACGAAGACAGGAACATCATCCCGACCGTGGAAAAAAGAATCAGGGCAAAGTATTCACCGCGATGGTTGACTATTTTCTGATTGGTCAGACCGAAAGAGCTGCCGATAGCCATAAATGACGCCCCCAGGAAAATCATTTTAAAGAAAAGAGCCAGGGGGTCGTTATAAAACATATTGCCGAAGCCGCGACCGTATCCGGTAAAAACAAGAATAAGACCGGTAATAAGCAGTCCCAGGAGGGACAAATAACCCACCGTGGCTCCGGTTTTCCGCCGTGTTCCCAGGTCAAAAGTAATTATCGCCAGCGCCCAGAGGAAAAGAAATATTTCCGGGAGCATTTTTAAAAGATTTAATTCGGGAAGCTGCAAATCCATAATTCTACCGTGCCATCAGATTAACCAGGTTTTCCAAGGTGGCCGCCATCAGGTCATTGAGCGGTTTGGGATAGATGCCAATCCATAAAGTCAGGAGCATAAGGGGAGCCACCGTAATAGTTTCCCGGATATTTATTTCGAACAGTCCGCCCCAGCGTTTCTGGTCGAACTCACCCAGAAAAATCCGCTGGACCATGCGCAACATGTAAGCGGCACCCAGAACCACACCCAGAACGGAGATGCCCACCATCACTTTACTCAAAGCGCTGAAAGCGCCGACGAAAATCATGAATTCGGAAATGAAACCGGACATCCCGGGCAGGCCCAGCGAGGCCATGGAGAAGAACACCATGATGCCGGAGTAAACCGGAAGTTTGGCACCCAGACCGCCGAAAGCAGCGATTTCACGAGTATGAGCCCGGTCATAAAGAACGCCCACCAGAAGGAACAATGCCCCGGTGATCAGGCCGTGAGAAACCATCTGGAACATACAACCGGTAATGGCCTGAACGGACGATATCGCTCCCAGCGCCAGCATACAGTAACCCATATGCGAAACCGACGAGTAGGCGACCAGTTTTTTCAAGTCCTTCTGCGCCATGGAAACCAGGGCGCCGTAAATGATGGCGATGGCGCCCAGGAGGGCTACCCAGAAACTCAGTGAACGAAGCGCTTCGGGGAACATCGGCCAGCTTACCCGGAGCATACCATAGGTACCCATCTTAAGAAGCACTCCGGCCAGGATAACGGAAACGGCCGTCGGCGCCTCTACGTGGGCATCGGGCAACCAGGTATGGAACGGCCAGACTGGTACTTTAATGGCGAATGCGATAAAGAAAAAGATGAAACAAACCATCTGCAACGAATACGGCATAGCCGACCCGGTAGCTCGAAGTTCCAGCATATTCAGAGAGTGCGGTTCCGATGTAAAGTACATTATCAGAATAGCCACCAGCATGAAGATGGAACCGAAAAGAGTGTAGAGGAAGAACTTGATGGCGGCATATTCCTTCCGGGGACCACCCCAGACGCCAATCAAAAAGTACATGGGTACCAGCATTACTTCCCAGAAGACGTAAAACAGGAAGAAATCCAGGGCTACAAAAACCCCCATCATCCCCGCTTCCAAAAGCAGGAAGAAGGCAAAATATTCTTTGACCCTTACATTAATATTGAATGAAGCCAGCAGGGAGACGGTGGACAGAAGCCCGGTCAAAGCCAAAAGGGGAATCGAAATGCCGTCCGCGCCGAGATAATATTGAATATTCAGAATCGGTATCCAGTTCAACGGGCCCTCGACATAAGCCATCGCCGCCTCGCCGGCATAATTGAAAAAATAATCCCAGGTCAGCCAGAATGAGATAAGCATAGGGAATATGCTGATAATGGTTGCGGTCCATTTAATGACGGCATGTCTTTCTTTAGGGAGAAACATGACAATCAGCATCCCGAGTATGGGAAGAAATATCAGGGAACTTAAAAGCGGAAAGCCCATATTAAAATCCATCCTTCATTTTCTAACTATTCTTCCTGTTCCAGCCTCTGCGCCGTGCCCTCTTTACCGGCGGCCAGCCTGCTGAGAATACCCAGCAGGGTTACGCCGAGGACAAACACAACGGTTATGACAGGCCATTGTATATCAATGCGAATAAACTCAAATTTTATCAAACCGGTGACCACAATGATTATCAGAATGAACAGCACATAAAACTGCATGGAACCCGACTGCAGGAATCTTAAAATTCGGGCACCCTGACGTACCAGCCAGCCGGAGCCGTTGACTGCTCCGTCGACAATCCAGGTATCGAACCAGAGCTTGACATTCGACCAGAGAATCGTCAGCCAGGCGGTGCCGTTGACCGCGCCGTCGATAATGCGGGCGTCGAAGGTCCACATGAAATCGGCGAATTTCATCAGCGGGTCGATAATCAGGAATTGGTAGATTTCATCGAAATAATATTTATTATACAGCAGCGTGTAAAGCGGCCGGAATTTTTCAGCCAGCCGGTCAGCAGAAATTTTTTCCTTATAATAAATGAAATAAGCCAGGACAATACCCGACCCGGCCACGATTGTCGAGATAAGCATCAGAAGGATATTCGGGGCGGCATGGTGCATTTCACCGTGGTAGACGAACGACGAATACCCGTGCGGCAACCAGGGAATAGCCACCCAGCCGGCGAAGATGGAAAGAAAGCCCAGAAAGGCCAGCGGCCAGGTCATCACGCGCGGCGATTCATGGGCATGGTCAAAACGATGCTGGTCGCGGGGTTTGCCGAAGAAAGTCAAAAAGCAGAGCCGCCACATATAAAAAGCCGTCATGAAGGCAATCAGCAGAGTAAAAACGAAGAACACCGGGTGCTGCAGGGTGGTGGCGATAATCTCATCTTTGGACCAGAAGCCCGACAGAGGGAAAATCCCGGCAATCGACAGCGAGGCAATCATGAAGGTCACACTGGTAATTTTCATTTTCGGCCCCAGCCCGCCCATTTCCTGGATATCATTCGTGTGCACGGCATGGATGACCGAACCGGCGGCAAGGAAAAGCAAACCCTTAAAGAAAGCATGCGTCATCAAATGCAGGGTACCGGCGACGTAACCGGCCGAATGATGACCGTGGGCGGTGTCGTAGCCATATAAGCCCAGGGCCATGATCATATACCCCAGCTGGCTGACAGTCGAATACGCCAGCACCCGTTTGATATCGTTCTGCACCAGACCGATGGTAGCGGCTATAAACGAAGTTATCAGACCGATAACCGCCACCACCATCGAAGCCTCAGCCGAACCGACGAAGATATTCATGATGCGGGCTACCAGATAAACACCTGCCGCGACCATGGTAGCCGCATGAATCAAGGCCGATACGGGCGTCGGACCTTCCATGGCATCGGGCAGCCAGACATGCAGGGGAAACTGGGCTGACTTGCCGATGGCTCCGCAAAACAGGAAAATCCCGGCAACCGTAATAATACCGGCGGGAATCACCCCGGAGGCAACTTTATCGAAGACCCCGCCGAAATTGAAAGTCCCGGCATAAAAAGCCACTATCAGAAGGCCGACGATAAAACCAAGGTCGCCGATGCGGGTGGTGATGAAAGCCTTTTTACCGGCGTCGGCGGCGACTTTCTTTTCAAACCAGAAGCCAATCAAAAGATAGCTTGTCAGACCCACCAGCTCCCAGAAGATGAAAATCATGAAAAAGTTATTGGCCAGCACCAGCCCCAGCATGGAAAACAAAAACAATGACAGATAGGCGAAAAAGCGGCTGAACCTGGGGTCGTCTTTCATATAACCGAGGGAGTAAATTTCCACACAGGCCCCGACTGTGGTTACCACCATCAACATAATCGCCGTCAGGGCGTCAACCAGAAGCCCGATTTCAAAATTGATATTATTAAAGGCGGTAATATAATAGAAGGCTTCGTACGGTTCACCGTACCGGCCGAGGGTCTCGATAAGCACTACCAGCGCCATGACCCAGGATATTAAAATCATGGCAATGGAAAAACCGGAAGAGAGTTTTTCATTCCAGCGCATGAAAAAGACAATCATCACGAAAGCGAATAACGGCAGCAGCGGTATCAAATAAGCATTTTCGGTCATGAGATTCCTACCATTTCATAATACTCACGTTGTCGGTGTTAATACCCCGCCAGTTACGGTATAAAAGCAGGACGATAGCCAGTCCCACGGTAGCTTCGGCCGCCGCCACCACTACGATAAAAATAGCAAACAGCTGACCGGTCAAACCATCGTTTAAAATAAACTTGTTGAACGTTACGAAATTAATATTGGCGGCGTTGAACATCAGCTCCAGCGACATTAATATACCGATGACATTACGCCGGGTTATCACGCCGAACAGGCCGATACTGAACAAAACCGCCGCCAGTCCCAGGTAGTATAACATCAGGCTTTATCCTCCCGGGCCAGCACGATAGCCCCGATCATGGCCGCCAGCATCAATACCGAAACCACTTCAAAAGGCAGCATGAAGTCCGTCATCAGCAATTTGCCGATAGTCAGGATATTCTCGGCTGGTAAATTCCGGGTGCTGTAATTCCACACGCCGGTCTTATTGATGAGAACGAGAGTAACAACCAGAAACATGAGGCAGGCGAAGAAGGCTACCAGGGCATTCTGGTTGGTCTGGATTATCTTTTTGGAAGCCATGTTGCTGGTCAGCATAATGGCGAAAATAATCAGAATCGACACTGCTCCCACATATATCAGCACCTGGGCGGCGGCGAGAAATTCTGCGTGCAGAAGAATAAATATCCCGGCCACGGCAAACAGGCAGAGAATTAAAAACAAAGCCGAATGGAAAATATTTTTCAAGGTCACCACCAGCAGGGCGGAGACGATTATGACAAAAGTCAGAATCCAAAAGATAATCCCGACACCGGCTTCCACCATCACTTGACCTCCCCCGGACTGTTTTCTTGATTATCCGATTTCACTTCCGGTTGATCCTCTTTTTTTTCGGTCTTTTCCCCGTCACCAGACGCAGTTTTCGGCTTCCCGGCTTCCCTGGTTTCATCTTTTTCCGCCGCCTTTTTCTTTTTGCTTTCATAGGGAACATCACGGCCCATCTCCTGGAGCTTATGCATATCCCATATCAGGTCATTTTTATCCAGGGTGGAAAATTCATATTTATTAGCCATTTTAATGGCGGAAAAATTACAGGCTTGTTCGCACAGCCCGCAGAAACAGCAAATGGTATGGTCAACCACGAATGATTTCAAATGTCTTTTCTTATCCTCCCCGCGGGGTGCCTCGATACGGATTGCCGCGGTGGGACAGGAACGCATACACAGCATACAGGCGGTACAGTTCAGCTCGCCGGTTTCTTTATCCGATAAAAGCACCACGATACCGCGGGAACGTTCCGGTATTTTATCTCTTTCTTCGGGATACTGTACCGTAACCGCATGGCGGCCCAGATGTTTGCTGGTAATGGTCATGCCTTTTATCAGATTTTTGAAACCGTTGAGTACTCTTTTCATAATCTATCCTTACCAGTACCATCCCGCATATTTCATCCAGCCGGCCAGAATGAGATTGGCGAAAGTCAGCGGCACCAGAAACTTCCAGGCGAACTCCATCAACTGGTCCACCCTGAGACGCGGGAAAGTCCAGCGGAATATCATCAGCAGTAACACGATAGCCAGGGTCTTGATTATAAACCACAACCATGAAGGCAACAGCGGGCCATGCCAGCCGCCCAGAAAGAGCGTGGTGGCGATAGCCGAAACCGTGAACATATTGACGAATTCCGCCAGGAAAAACATGGCGAACTTCATCCCCGAATACTCAATATTATATCCGGCCACCAGTTCCTGTTCGGCTTCGGGGATATCGAAGGGAGTCCGGTTGGCTTCCGCCGTAGCGGCGGTGATATAAGTCAAAAAAGCGATTATGCCGAACGGGGGGCGGAAAATAAACCAGTTGAATATAAAATTACCCTGCTGGGAATTGGAAATATCCACCATCGACAACGACCCGGAAAAGACAATAACAGTTAATATCGAAGCCACCATGGGTACTTCGTAGCTGACTACCTGGGCCGCCGAACGCATCCCGCCCAGAAGAGCATATTTGTTGTTGGAACCCCAGCCGGCCATTAACAGGGAAATAACGGTAAAAGTCGTGATGGCAATGACATATAGAATACCGATATTCAAATCGGCGACAATCAGGCCGTCACCAAAAGGAATGACAATATAAGCCAAAAAAGCGGCCACAAAACAGATAACCGGCGCCCAGAAGAAAACCGCCCGGTCGCGGGTATCGACCCGGATGTCCTCTTTTTGCAGCAGCTTGAGAGCATCCATGACCGTCTGGTACCAGCCGTGCCAGCCGTTACGCATCGGACCGAACCGCTGTTGCATATGCCCGGCAATTTTTCTTTCCCACCAGACCAAAAAGAGAGCTATCAGACACAGCACCCCGAAAATGGTAACTGAAAGAAGACCGTAGATGACAACACTTAACCAGGGTTCTTCCAGCCCCAGCTCAACGAGCAAGCCGTAAAGCCAGCGGAAAACGCCGATAAGTTCAACTGACGCCAGTATCATCGGTCAACCTCCGGCATGATGATATCAAAGGTGGCAAAAATCGCCACCAGGTCAGCAACCAGACCGCCAACGGCAACATGCGGTAAAACCTGCAGATGATTGTATGACCCCCCGCGGAGTTTCAACCGGGTCGGCTTGGTGGTGCCGTCGGAAACAAGATAAACACCCATCTCACCCCGGGAATTTTCAATCCGGTTGTAAATTTCTCCGGCCGGGGGTTTGAAGGTGAAGGGATTGACTTTTTTGCGTATATCACCCTCGGGCAGACCATCGAGCGCCTGGGTGATGATTTTAAGCGATTCCCGGATTTCATCCAGCCGCACCATATACCGGTCATAAGCATCCCCGTGCGTATAAGTGGGAATATTAAAATCAAAGCGGTCGTAGATGCCATAGGGCTCATTTTTACGAATATCGTATTTAATCCCGGAGGCTCTTAAAATCGGCCCGGATACCCCGTAAGCTACAGCCGTTTCCGCCGATAAAACACCGATATTTTTGGTCCGCGCCAGCCAGATGGGATTCTCGTTAAACAGACCCTCGTAATCTTTCAGTTTTTCCCTGATAATTTTGACAGCTTCGCGGCATTTGGGGATGAATTCCGGCGGTATATCGTGGGAGACACCACCGATTGTTATATAATTGTAAGTCAGGCGTTGCCCGCAGGTCATCTCAAACAGGTCCATAATCAATTCCCGCTCGCGAAGGCCGTATAAAAAGGGCGTCAGCGCCCCGATATCCATAACAGTGGTCCCGAAAAATATCAAATGGGAAGCAATCCGGTTCAGTTCCAGCATGATAACCCGGAGATACTGGGCTCGTTCGGGAACCTCAATTGCCGCCAGCTTCTCCACGGCATCGGCGAATACGTACTCACAGGACATGGACGTTACATATTCGAACCGGTCCAGAAGAGGAATACACTGGGCGTAGGTTCTATTTTCACAAATTTTCTCAATGGCCCGATGCAGATAGCCGATAACCGGAACGATTTTAACAACCTTCTCACCATCGAGAGTCAGCATCAACCGGCAAACCCCGTGGGTCGAGGGGTGATGCGGACCCATATTGACCATGAATTCCTGTGTCTTCAGCTTACTCATCGTTCCAGCTCCGGGAAGCGGACAAAATCCGGGGCGTCCCAGTCTTTCCGCATGGGGTGGCCCTGGTTCCATTCGTCGGGCAACAGAAAACGGGTCAGGTTATCATGTTTCAGGATATTGATTCCGTACAACTCCCACATTTCCCGTTCATACCAGTTGGCCGCAGGCCATATCTCCTGGGTTGATTCGATTTCCGGATTATCATGAGGGAGGATTACTTTAAAGTCAAGGCGATGATTCCCGGTCAACGACGCTACGGAATAAACGGCTTCAAAGTGGTCGGAAGCATCGATAGCGGCGATATTACATAAAAAGTTCAAATTGAGTTTACTGTCGTCGCGTAGAGCCTGGGCTATTTCCGTAAGGTCCGCCGCACTTACCTCATACAGGAGAGCATAACGGCCGCTTTCAAGCGGCTTTAACCGACCCTCAAAATGCCCGGCGATATATTCTTTTAATTCATCCCTGGTCATTACTTTTCTTGCCAGTCACGAAGTTTCTGGGTTTTGATTTTCTTCTGTAATGTCAAACAACCTTCAAGTAAGGATTCGGGTCGCGGCGGACAACCAGGGATATAAACATCGACCGGTATAATATGGTCAACACCTTTTTCCACGGCATAACTGTCATAATAAAAAGGTCCGCCGTTGACGGTGCATCCACCCATCGCGATGACATAGCGGGGTTCCGCCATCT
>JAQUSF010000050.1 GCA_028715215.1 Candidatus Zixiibacteriota bacterium | reverse complement strand
GGTACCGTATTTTTCGACGAAATCGGCGACCTGCCCCTTTCCACCCAGGTCAAGTTGCTGAGACTGTTACAGCAACGGGAATATGAACCGGTCGGAGGAACCACCCCGGTCAAAACGGATATCCGTATAGTCACCGCCACCAACCGGGACCTGAAGCAACAGGTGGCTCAGGGCAGGTTTCGCGAGGACCTCTATTTCCGGCTGGCGGTGGTTAAATTCGAACTGCCGCCGCTTAAACAACGCCGTGAGGATATCCCTTATTTAGTGGACCATTTCATCCGGCGTTTTAATGCCCGCAAGGGGCGCAAGATAATCAGTGTCAGTCCGGAGGTCATGAATATCCTCATGCGGCACGAATTCCCGGGTAATATTCGGGAACTGGAAAACATAATCGAATACGGCTTTGTAGTCTGTAAAGAAAGCATCATCCAGAAAGAACACCTGCCCGCCGAACTTATCAGAACCGATCTCGAACCTTCTCCGGTAACTCAACCGGACTATACCCCGATAGCTCAAAAAATTGATGAACACACCCGTCTCATCTCGGCTCTCAAGCAAAGCGGTGGAAATATAACCGAAGCCGCCCTCTTGATGGGTATTCATCGCACGACCTTATGGCGCAAGCTCAAGCGCTATCATATTGATGCCAAATCGCTTATTTAACCGCTAATGTTGCAGATTTTCTCATTTGCAACCTAAAATTGTTGCATTACGTCTTTTATTGTTGCAATTATTGCAACATGAGAAAAATCATTTATCGTTATATCTTATTAAAATACAATAGAATAAAAGATTTTCCAGTGTTTGGCAGGATATGTGCAACAAATAATAATAATGAATATAAATGTTGCAATTCCCATATTAAAGAATCGGGTCGCTCCCTGTTTTGAAGCCGCCACCAGTTTTGTTATCTCGGCGGTCAGCAACCGCCAGGTCATTTCCCGCAAGACCGTATCCTGCAGCGGTTCCGAGGGTTATCGACGGGTCCGGCTCCTTAAAGTCTATGATGTTGACATTTTACTATGTAACGGCATCGAGGGCTTCTATTTCGACCTCTTATCGACAATTAATATAACAGTCATTCCTGATATCAGCGGCTCGGCCAACAAAGCTCTGGAAAATTACCTGTCCGGTAAACTGACACCGCCTGATAATTATCCCGATGCTTCTTCCGAAACCCATAACCTGGCTTTATGTGATCTGGTCAACTGGGCTAAAGCTTATTTCGAACAGAACGGCTACGAAGTAAAAAAGGGACCCTGCACCGATGCGTTGCTTATTGACCTGATTGCCGAGATTGTCTGCCCGGTATGCGGAAAGCCGGTTAAAGTCGCCCTGTGTTGCGGCGCTCATACCTACCGCACCGACCAGGAAATACGTGAATTCAATTATTGCACCCGAACCGGTTACCATGCCCGGGTCTTTGTCTTTCCGGGGGATGAAAAAATAGCTCAACTATGCCGGGAATATGGTATTGAATTAATTCGGCCCACTTTAGAATATATACCCAGAGAGTCGCCGGCCAAAGATAAAATACCAATTTTGCGTTTCCCGGTGGAAGGTCATACAAAAAACGCCTCCCGCGAAAGCTGGTAATATAACAAGAAAAAAAGAAACTGATTATATAGTCGAAAGCTTATGAGAACAAAAAAAATAACAACCGAAGAAAGAGAGAAAGCTTTCAAGTCCCTTCGGAAATCCGAGGTCAACGAGAAGCAGAAGCTGCACGTTCGTTACCATGTCGAAGATTATGAAACGAACGACCGGCCCCGGCGGTTTCTGGAAGCTTTTGCCGCTATTTTAAAACATTCCAACTACCGGCTGGCACTCGAGCATTTTATTCGCGTGAGTGCCAAGTGTTCACGGTGTGCGGTTACCTGCCAGGTGTACCAGGCCACCGGTGACGAGAAAGACATCCCCTGCTACCGCTCGGAACTTCTTTTAAGTGTTTACCGTCGCCACTTCACAGTCGGCGGTATGCTCAAAGGCCGGCTTTCAGGCAAGGGGTGGTTAACCGACGAAAAAATCGAGGAAATGGCGGAAAGTTTCTGGAACTGTACCGCCTGCCGGCGATGTAACCGCGACTGTCCCTCCGGCATCGACCACGGTCTCATCACTCATCTGGGCCGTTACATCCTGGCTGAAATAGGCATTGCCCCCAGGGCGCTGGTGGTCAGCACCCGGGAACAGCTTGAAGGCGCCACCGGCAATACTTCGGCAATTCCCGTCCCCGCTCTGGTGGATACCCTGCAATTTCTCGAAGAAGACATGTTCGAGGAAAAAGGGGTAACGATAAAATTCCCCATGGATGTGGAAGGTTCCGAATATGTTTTTTTTCCGGCGGTCAGTGATTTCCTGATGGAAGCCGAGACTCTTATGGGTATTGCCGCCGTCTTCACCGCCACCGGTGATTCCTGGACCACCGGTACCGGATATTTCGACGGCATCAACTACGGCCTTTTTTACAGTGACCGGATGCTGGAGCGGATAGTCAAAAAAATCGATGCCGAGACTCGCCGCCTGAAAGGAAAAAAAGTTCTCATTGGCGAATGCGGCCATGCTTCCCGCTCAGCCAAATATTTCCTGCCGGCTTATTGCGGCGGGAAGGATGCTTACCCGGTCATAAACATCATGGAATACACCTGGGAGGTCCTCAAAAACGGCTGTCTGAAACTTGATCCCAATATTGTCACCGAGGTGGTAACCTACCATGACCCGTGTAATATCGCCCGTCAGGGCTGGATAATCGATAAACCCCGCGAAATTTTAAAAGCATTTTGCAAAAACTATGTCGAAATGACTCCTGCGGGACAGGACAACATCTGTTGCGGCGGCGGCGGGGGAACGGTGTCGATCGATGAAATCCGCCCTTATCGCACGACTATCGGCGGAAAATTAAAAGCCGACCAGATTCGGGCCACCGGCTGTAAATATCTTGTCGCTCCCTGTGCCAATTGTAAAAAACAACTGCGGGAACTGGTCGAAGACCAGGGTATTGATTGTGAAGTGGTCGGCCTGCATGACCTCATTTATAAAGCCATTATTTTCGATGACGCTCTGAAAGTCAAAACCCCGGACGAATCTGAAAAGATGGAAAAGGAGTAACCTATGGAGCAACTTCTGGATTTCTCGAAAGGACCCCTGTTCCGTCTTACCTTTGCCATCATGGTACTGGGGCTGGCCCGCATTTTTGTCCTGGACCTTTACGAAGCCTACCGGGCTTATCGTCGTGCCGGTGATAAAACCCTGCCCTGGAAACAAATCACACTTCGCTCCCTGACCTGGCTGTTTCCCGTAAGACAGGTTTTCAAAAACCGTCCGGTCTATTCCGTTTTCTCCATTCTTTTTCATATCGGGCTTTTAGTAGTACCTGTATTTCTTTACGCTCATGTGATATTGTGGAAAGACGACCTCGGGTTTGGAATCCCTACTTTACCCTATCAATGGGCTTATGGTCTGACGGTACTGACTATCGTTTCCGCCCTGGCTTTGATTATCGGTCGGGCGGCCAGCCGGTCGTCGAGTTTCCTGAGCCGCAAACAGGATTACCTGTGGCCTGTCGTCCTTTTAATACCTTTCGTGACCGGTTTCATCTGTGCCCATCTGGGCGTTGGTCCCCGGACTTACCAGTTTTTCATGCTGGTGCATATTCTCGCCGCGGAACTTATTTTTGTTCTGATACCCTTTACCAAAATAGCTCATTGCGTGCTGATGCCGCTTTCTCAGTTTATTGCCAATCTGGCCTGGAAGTTTCCTCCTGATACGGATGAAAAAATATGTATTACGCTTAACAAGAAAGGAGAGCCGGTATGAGTGTGGCAATCCTGACGGATATTACCAAATGTATCGGCTGTCTGGAATGTGTGGCAGCCTGCAAAAAAGAAAATAATCTTAAGATGGATGTTCCCCGGGAGTGGCAGAAGATGGACGGCCTTTCGGCTCAAAACTGGACTTCCATATTATCTTTGCCTGACAACCATTATGTCCGCAAGCAGTGCCGTCACTGCATCGACCCGGCCTGCGCTTCGGCCTGTCCTGTCGGCGCTCTGCATAAGACGGTTGAAGGTGTGGTTATTTATGACAATGACAAATGTCTTGGTTGCCGTTACTGCATGATGGCCTGTCCATACGGAATCCCCCGTTATGACTGGGACCAGAACGTACCCTATATCCGCAAGTGCATCATGTGTTACCAGCGCCTTACCGAGGGCCGGCAGCCCGCCTGTACCGAAGCCTGCCCGAAACAGGCGACTATTTTCGGCGACCGCGAGGAGCTTCTCAGACTGGCTCACCAGCGAATCAAGGAACAGCCGGATTTATATATCAACAAAGTCTGGGGTGAGCACGAAATCGGCGGCACCTCGGTTCTTTATATTTCGGACATTGACCTGGGTTTCCTGGCTTACCAGCCGGATCTTGGTCCCCAGGCTCTTTCCCGTACGACCGCCCCGGCCATGAATGCCGTTCCTTTCGCCTTTGTCGGAATGGGCGCGGTGATGTACGGCATCAACTGGGTAATCCGTCGGCGGATGAATATCGGCAAAGACGGGAATAAGGAAGGCACCCATGAATAGAGTACAGACAACCAAGACTTTTTTGTGGTTTATTCTCGGACTGGCTTCAGCCGTTGGCATCACCCGTTTCATCTTCGGTCTGGGCGCCACCACTAACCTGAGCGATGCCACTCCCTGGGGTCTCTGGATTGGTTTCGATGTCTTAAGTGGCGTGTCTCTCGCCGCCGGCGGTTTCGTTATCACCGCCCTGTTTTATGTGATGCGGCGGGAAGAATTCCATCCTTTCGTTAAACCCGCCGTACTGACAGCCTTTTTGGGGTATGTGGCGGTTGTGGTCGGTCTGCTTTTCGACCTCGGATTACCCTGGAATATATGGCACATGATAATCTTCTGGAACCCGCATTCGCCCCTGTTTGAAGTCGGCTGGTGCGTAATGCTCTATACCACGGTTCTGCTTCTGGAATTCAGCCCCGTGCCGCTGGAAGAGTTCAGCCGCTATGCCAGAATTCGCAATTTCTTGATGAAATTCCGCTTCCCGCTAATATTACTCGGCATCATGCTTTCCACCTTACACCAGTCTTCGCTGGGCTCGCTGTTTCTCATCATGCCCTTCAAACTGCATCCGCTCTGGTATTCAAACATACTGCCTATCCACTTTTTTGTTTCCGCGATAGCTCTTGGCTTTATGATGGTAATTTTTGAAAGCCTGGTGTCCCACTGGCTGTACCTGAAAGACTCGGAAACCGACCGTATCGCCCGCCTGGCTAAAATCGCGGTATGGGTGCTGGGAGTCTATTTCGTACTGCGAATCGGCGATATCGCTCTTTCGGGGGAACTGGGTCTGATTTTTTCAGGCAGCTGGGAAGCCGGTTTGTTTATCACTGAAATGCTGGTTTCAACTATTTTGCCTGTCATAATATTTTCTATACCGAAGTTACGCTACAATCACAGATGGCAGTGGGTAGGCTCAATCATGGTTGTTTTCGGCATGGTGTTTAACCGCATCAACGTCGGCGGCCTGACCATGATTCGCGCCACCGGTGATATTTACCTCCCCTCCTGGATGGAAATCGTTGTCAGTATGGGCGTGGTATCAGGAGCGGTTCTGGTTTTCATGTTCGCCATTGAAAAATTTCATATCTGGGAGGAACGTCCCCGACACCCCGAAGCCTACCCCTTTGCCCCGGCGGCTTTCGACCGGGCTTCCGGAGCCTGGCTGGGTTCGCCCCTGATGGCGGCCGGGACCCGTTATTCCCTGGCTTTTGTCTTCAGTTTCGCCATCGGCTTCGCCCTTATCCCGGATACCAAAATTCACAGTGAGGGTGCCGAAACCATCCCGGTTGTCCGCGCCCGCGGCGGCGACACCCTTTTTGTCGACGGCAACTTCAACAACTATGGTGTCACTTTCAAACACCTCCTTCATACCGAAATTACCAAAAACGAACAGGGTTGTGCCACCTGTCACCACATGAATATCCCCCTCGATAAAAACAGCGGGTGCTGGGAATGCCATAAGAAGATGTTCACCCCGACCGACATATTCAATCATGACTGGCATTCGTCCGCCGCCGGAGCCGCCATCCCCTGCCGGGTATGTCACCCTGCCGGGCAACAGCGCCGGATGGAAACGGCTAAAAAATGCGACGCCTGCCACCTTGATTTGTTCGTCCAAAATTCTCCTGTCAAGGCCGACGGTTATATGGCGGTCGCCTATACCGACGCCATGCACACCCTGTGTGTCCCCTGCCATGTAAAGAAAGCGACCGAACTGGCGGACAAACCCGACCTTGGTCTGTGCCCGGCCTGCCATAATATCAATCCTCCCCAGGAACGTCTGGAACTGCTCAAATACGGCCGGACCGAACGCTCGCTAAAACCGGTGATTCTGCCGCCTCAGAAATCATCGAATTAAAGAAACGAACCTATGGAGAAGAAAGTACTTATCGTCGAGGATGAACCCGATGTCGGGGAATATTTGAAGACGGTGCTGGAAACCGAAGGTTATCTAACTTTCCTCAGCGATGACGCCGGGAAGGCCTTCGAAACCGTTAAAGAGGTCCGGCCCGACCTGATTTGCCTGGATATCATGATGCCTCGCGAATCTGGAATTTCCTTTTACATCCGGCTAAAAAAAAACGATCTTTTACGTGGGATACCGGTAGTAATCGTCAGCGGGGCGATACACCTTGGGGAATTTGATTTCCGTGCCTATGTTCCGGATACATCCATTGCCCCGCCGGAGCAATATATTGAAAAACCGATCGTGGTTGAAGCCTTTTTGAAAACCGTCGAGGAATTGACCGCCGCCGGTGACAGTGCCAAAACCAGAGAGTAATAAATGACGGAGCGCAAAAACAATAAAACCCGGGCCCTGAGGCAGTTGCTCTATGACCAGTTTTTCCAGCAGGTGCCTTTCAATGTCGCGATCATCGACCGTGACTATAATATCATCGAAGCCAACGATAATTTCCGGGCTTACTTCGGCGAATGGCGTGACCGCAAGTGTTTCAGCGTCTATAAAAAGCAGGATAAACCGTGTTCGGTCTGCACCCATAAGGAAATTTTCAAAGACGGCCGGACCCGGGTGACGGACACCGTGGTCGCCGACAAAAACGGCCGCTGGGCGCATCATATCATTCAGAGCGCCCCGATTCGCATCACACCTGAGGGGCCGGTTGATTTCATCGTAGAAATTACTTCCGTGGTCACCGACACCAATCTCTGGCAGCAGGAGTATAACCTTCTTTTTGACCGTGTTCCCTGTTACATTACCGTTATTGACGACGAATATCGCATCGTCCGGGCGAATGAAAGCTTTCGTGGAAGTTTCGGCGATGTACTGGGACAATATTGCTACCGGGTTTACAAACGCCGCGATAAAAAGTGTCCCCGCTGTCCGGCCGCAAAAACTTTTCGGGATAAAAAAATACACCAGTCCGAGCAAAAAGGCATCGACAAGATTGGACAGAATATCGAATACGTGGTCACCACCTCGCCCCTGGTACGGGGCCATGAACCGGTGACGCATGTTATCGAAATATCCACCGACGTCACCAGGATAAAAAAACTGGAAAAGGAAGTTCTGGAGGCCGAGCGCCTGGCGGCGGTGAGGCAGACCGTAGCCGGCCTGGCGCACAGCATTAAAAATATCTTGATGGGTCTCGAAGGCGGCAAGTACATGATCAGCCTCGGTCTAAAAAAAGACGACCGCTCGCTCATCGACCGCGGCAGCGACATGCTCGACCGGAATTTCGATAAAACCACCACCCTGGTCAAAGATTTTCTCAGTTTCTCAAAAGGCCGTCTGCCGCAGTTGAAAATGACCAACCCGAATAACCTCGTCAATGAGATTATCGACCTGTACAAGGATATCGCCGCCATGTCGGGGATTGAATTGAAGGCGAATCTGAAACCGAAAATCGCCTCTGTCCCCCTCGACCCGGACGCTATTCATACCTGTCTGACCAATCTGGTTTCGAACGCCATCGACGCCTGCCAGATGAGCGGACAAAAAGGTTCACAGGTGGTTATTACCACCCGGGATGAAAAGGGGAAACTTATCTTCGAAGTTGCCGATAACGGCAGCGGCATGGACTATGAAATTAAAAAGAAAATTTTCACCACCTTTTTTACCACCAAGGGCGGCGGCGGCACCGGCCTGGGGCTTTTAACGACCCGCAAACTGGTCCAGGAACACGGCGGTAAAATAGTCGTGGAATCTAAGAAAGGCAAGGGTTCCCGTTTTCGAATGGAATTCCCCAAAAAACGCCTGGAGATGCTTTATAAAGAAAGTGACCGTTAAATTATAAAAAGGAGTATCTGTATGGCCAACCCGGCTGAAAAAACCATCCTGGTTGTTGACGATGAAGAAGATGTCAGGAACTTTCTCACTCTGGCTCTGACCGAGGCCGGTTTTAAAGTGCGGACGGCGGCCGACGGTTTCGAGGCTCTGGAAGCGGTTAAAAAACAAATCCCGGATTTGATTTCCCTGGACCTGGTCATGCCTAAAAAATCCGGGGCGAAATTCCATCGTGAACTGGTAAAAAACAAAGCCTGGGCCAGAATCCCGATTATAATAGTTACCGGACATGCCCGCGATGACCTGGGTAAAGCCGACCTCAAAGAGCTGACCATGTCGGGACCGGGGATTTATCTTGAAAAACCGGTCAAACCGGAATCCTATGTTGCCGCTGTGAAGGGGCTTCTTAATATCGAGAGCCGCGGCGAAGAAAAAAAACCGGCCGACCAGGTCAAACTTCAGAACGACCTCAAAAACCTGATTGACGAGGCTGACCCCGACACCCTGAAACGTCTTAAAGAATTGTTAAACAAAAAGAAGTAATTTGAAAATTATTTTTGGCAGATAAAGGAGGTCGCCAGACTATGACCGCAAAAAAAACAATTTTGATAGTCGAGGACGAAAAAGACCTGGTCGAATGGCTGACCGTTTTTTTTAATGAGAACGGCTATAACGTCATCTCCGCTGGCGACGGTGCGGACGGTTTCACAAAAGCCGAATCCCGGCACCCCGATTTAATTACTCTGGACCTTTCCATGCCCGGCGAATCGGGAGTGAAGATGTACCACAAGCTAATAAAATCGCCCAAAACCGTGAAAATCCCGGTGGTCTTTTTGACCGGCGCTCCCGCCGACCTGAAAAATTTCATTGCCCGCGTAAAGGCTTTCCCGGCGCCGGCCGGGTATCTTGAAAAACCGGTGGACCGCGATACCCTCCTGAGTACGGTTAAAAAACTGATTGGCTGATTGACGGCTGGCTGAACACAGCAACAAATGAACCCTGTCTTTAATATTCTTAAAAAGCCTAATTACCGGCAAAATGATAATGCCGCAGGTTTCCTATGCGAGCCTTTATTTCTCTTTCCAGATTATCTTTTCCAAGAAAGTTATTGCAGTAGATATCTTCAATCTCCCGGTTGCAGTCATGAACGAAGACATCGCCGGATTTTTTCACCAGCTTAGAAGCCATGTAGATACTTTTCATTCTGCCCGGGGTGTTGTCGTCATAGCCGGCGGGGGCATCGACCACGATAATGTCCCAGTCCTGTCCGCCGACCATCGGCGGCAACGAAAACTCCAGACGTGCGGGCGTTTCAAGAAGTTCCTTCCAGTCTTTTCTTCTGGTTGCATAATCCACCAGGCAGGCGGTTATCCCGGGCGACCTTCCGGTTATTTTTTCAAACCATACCGGGTTATCCTCAAGAAATAAGGTCTTCCCTCCCCGGTTGATAAGCGACCAGAAAATGGAATCATTCCCCACCCCGAATACCAGGAGCCGGCACGGGCTTTTACCGGTTATGGTTTTCATGATATGATGAAGTTGCCGGGGACTCATCTGAATTCCATTCAACAGGCGTACGAGAGCAACCAGGGGAAGCACGGGCCATAAGCGGGCCAGCTTTATACTGGGTACCACCAGAACCTTTTCTATAACGGTTTTAAGCATCTGCCTCATATCACCCACCAATGCCGTCAGTAATATAAACTGATTCCATTTTAAAAAAAGAAATCAGGTTAAGATAGGCCGGCTGTCGGTTTAAAGTCAAACGTATTTTCAGACGTGCTTTTAAAAAACAATCACTTTAACCTTAGCACTCTGGTACCGGCGACCCGGTCACCAAAACGGGCTTTTTCAGTGGATAATAAAATTAAAATCACACCCAGGATATTAAAAGCCGGCAAGGCGTCGACAATACGAAGCAGATTTCTCACCAGGGCACGCTTCAGACCCGGATATCCACCCTCCCTCCGTATGACCCGCAGGTGCATCAGCCCTTTACCGGCCGTGGCGCCGAGAACCCCTTCCAGCACCACAAAATAGATGACTATGACAATAAGATACACCATACACAGCGGGTCGGTCACCAGCCATCCGTAATCCCAGCGATGGTCTTCACTGCTCATAATCCAGACCCCCTTGACAATTCTGGTAATGGGGAAAAACACCATGCTTAAAAGAAGAAAATCAATTATCAAAGCAAGGAAACGCTGTCCCAGACTCGCATACTGTTTATCAGTTAATGTTGAAGAAGTATTTGCATTCATCTCCATATTATTTCCTCATATGGCAATTGCGTTTAACTTAAGTTGCTACCGGAAAATTCACTGCCCGATGATTACCTTTATAATTTATTTTTTTATCAATGATAACACTACTAAAAAATCAGCCGACGCACTTACCCTGATCTGTAATTCACCAACCGGTCTTTTCATCGAATCTTACTGACTTCCTCCGGTGAGCTCGATTCACACCCGGGATAAAAAGAAAACTTGTTGAAAAACAAGACGATATCTCGAAGATTGCTGTGTCAATTTTAGACTTGACTTTTATGTGCTGATAAAATATATTTACCATGTAAATAAACAGGTTAGAAATGGTGGCATTCTTAACATTATTACCGAAAATTTCAAAAAATCGAAAGGCGACTTTCGATTAATCATCCTAATTTTATATGTCCTCAACCTCACCTGACTGAAAGGAGGTGAAACTTCATGGCAATGTTCTGCAACAAGGGTCCGACCATCATTGAGTGGCCCATTAAGAAGAAACCGATTATTCCGCCGCCGCCGGACGATGATTATCTGTATATGTAGAAGGTATTAGGTGGCCATCTTTTTATTCACGACGAGTAAAAGGATGAATCTATCGAATTCTATGATTATAAGGAAGAGAGAATCTTATTTCTCTCTTCCTTGACATGTATACCCTGGAGATTCTTCGTGCAGTACACCCCCGAACAGGAACTTTTAAGACAAACGTTCCTTGCCGAGGCTACGGAATTAGCCGCCGGTTTCAAAGAAAATCCCGACATTTTAGCCGCCTTTCTGACCGGTTCTGCAGCCTGGGGCAAACCCAACCCTGACGGCGATCTGGATATTCTGCTCATCACTAAAAACAACTGTGGTGTCTTTTACCGTTATCTGCTCCCCAAATTTGCGCAAGTTCCCCGCCGTACGGAATTTGGTTTTCTTCCCCTGGCCCTGGTCCAGGAAAAAATCGAGCGGGCTTACGGTGATGCGATAAGTTGCAGCACTATTGAGCAGTTTAAAAACGGGCGTGTACTCTTTCAAAGGGAAGACCAGGGTGACCGGGTTGTGCATGCCTGTCGCCATTCCGTCCCGGGCAGGCTTCTGATTGGCCGGAAGATAAATGATATAAACGGACTTTTTAAAAAACTCAGACAGGCTCTTGAGGAAAAACAAAACCAAACCGTCGTATTGACCGCCCGAAGAATAATGAGTTTATCTTCGCGCCTGCTTTTGCTGGTACGCGACCGCCTCGGGGTGGCCAAAGAAAAGCAGGAATACCGTGCGGTTACGAAAATTTTCGGTAAAACCGAAAGCACCTCTTACGAATCCATCATGAATATCGGGGATTCTGACAGTGAAAAAGCTTACCAGGCAATTCTGGATACCATAACGCTTGTGGGCGGTATATTATCGAAAAGAGGGGTTTCGAACAGGATAGTGAGATATAATGGATTACACCGACAAACAGCAAACTAATCTCTTCGAGCAGGCTAAACTCATTGCTGAAGGACTTCGGGAAGACCCGTCGATTCTGGCTGTCATCCTGAGTGGTCCCCTGGCTCTGGGAAAAGGCTCCGACAGTGATAAAATCTATCTGGTTATCATCACCGACCGGAACGATGGTGTTATTGAACACCATTTTCTCGATGACGGCTGGAGAGAAGTCAAACATCCCGTTGAGATGGGCAAATTTCCTCTCTCCGTGGCTACCTTCCTGGTCGAACACGGCTATTCGGATATGGTGTCCTACAAATCACTGGAAGCCTTCCGGTGCGGCCGGGTGATGTGGGAGAAGGATAAAATCGGGACCAATCTTATCGAAGCCTCTGAAAAACATATCCCCGCCAGGGTCTTTATCGGGGAAAGCCTTCACGGGGCGGTTTCCGCTCTCGATGACGCCGTGGCTCTTTACAAAAACAACGATTATAAGAACGCCGTCCTCATGGCGCGAGAAGCGGCCATCAAAGCGGTCGATATGGTCATTCGAGATAATCCCGAAAACGACCCGACGACCCTTATCGAGGCGGCGGAAAAATATCTTTCTCCCGCCGACTTTAAACTATTTCAGCAAATTTTAAATATTGAAGAAATCGATGAACACAAAGCTCTGGAATGCGCCCGGGCGGCAAAGGATTTTGCCTGTTATACGCTCCGAGAAATCGGCGTTGCTCCCGAGCAGGTACTCGACATCAAAGACTGGGGGCTGTAACTATGGCACAACTGGAACCACTTCCCGCCAAAAGAATACACCATGTCCAAGATGGTGTTCATATTTTTATTAACCCGTACTGGGGGGGAAAATTCGTAACCGACGACAAAGGTGCCCTTATCATTGAGATGATGGACAAGGAACGGGAAGAAGAGAAGCTCGTCCAGCTCATCGCTGAGAAACTGAATATCAATCCTTTTGAGGCGGCCGCCCGTCTGGTTACTTTTACGGAACATCTCTATAAACGACGCATGCTGGGGGAAACCGATAATGTTACATCCGGAACGCCGCAACCTGATTTCGGTTTTCTCGAGATCACCCGCAAATGCGACACCCGATGTCGTCTGTGTTACGTTGATTCCGGGCAGGAATTACCGGATTCTTTGACCATAGAGGAAATTTTTACGGCTATCGACCAGATGGCCGAGCTGGGCGTGGAAAATATTGCCCTGACCGGCGGCGACCCTCTGACCCGGAAAGATTTGCCGGAAATTCTCGAATATATCCACAAGCAGAAAAAACTGAAACCGGCTATTTCGACCAGTCTGCTGAGTCTCACGGAAGAGCTGGCTCAAAAAATGGGCGACCTGGCTGTAGCCGTACAGATAAGCCTTGACGGCAGCACCGCCGAACTTAACGACTGGAACCGGGGCAAGGGTTCCTTTGACAAGACGATGCAGGGCGTTCAGCTTTTAAACAATTACCGGGTGCCTTTTCGTTTCGCCTGCGTCATAAACAAACACAATATTAATGACATCCAGAATCTGGTTGAACTGGGAGTACGGCTGGGTGCACGCGAAGTGGCCTTCGGCAAGGTCAAGCTGGCCGGGCGGGCGGCGCGTTTGAACGAAGCCGTTATGCCCACCAGCGAAGAAATGACAGGGGCGTATCACCAGCTTTACCGCAGTGATTTTGATACCAGGCAAGCCAATATCAAAGTCCGCTGCAAACACAACCAGGCGCTGATTTCAGGACTTGACAACCGTGTCGGCTGTTTGCCCTGCGGCGCCGGACGGACTTTCGTTCACGTCACTTATAACGGCGATGTCATTCCCTGTTCCCTGTTTAACGGCTGTCCGGAATTCCTGCTCGGCAACATTCACAAAGATAAACTGACCGACCTGTGGGCACACTCCCCGGTCTATCAATATTTCCGCGAGACGACCGCGGATGATATCGAAGCCTGCCGGAACTGCCCGGTCAAGTACCTGTGCGGCGGCGGTTGCCGCGCGGATGCCTATCTCAGCCAGGGCAGCCTGGAAGCAGGCTGCAGTGACTGCGAGGACCTTTTAACTTACTATGACTGGATTCTTGACCGGGGTTGCCAGGCAAAATACATAACAGCATTTTAGAGGTATCCATGTTCATTGTTATCGACGGTATTGACGGTTGCGGTAAATCGACCCAGGTAAAATTGCTGAACGAAAAGCTGCAAGCCCGAGGATTGCCGGCCGCGGTTTCCAAGTGGCAGGACTCCAATTATATCCAGAAACTCTATATCGGTGACCTTATAAAAAGAATCCAGGAAGGCAGCGTCAGGATTCCGCCGGAATCGCGCACCTTCCTTTTAAGCGCCGACATTTCCTACCGCCTGGAAAACCTGATTAAACCCCTGCTTAAAAAAGGTCAGATTGTCATCGGTGACCGCTATATCTACAAGGTTATTGCCCAGGGAATCGCCCGGGGTCTCGATAAGGAATGGCTGCGGCGACTGTTCTTTTTCGCACCGGTACCCGAGCTGGTCATCATGCTCGATGTCCCCCCCGATATATCCCTCAAGCGAATCACCAGCAGCCGGGAAATATCTTACTATGAAGCCGGACTCGACGTTCTTAACGCCACCGACAAGGAGGCCGCTTATCTTGAATTCCAGACCAGGGTTCGTTCGGAAATGCTGGGCTTGATGAAGTCCGTCGAGGGCGTCGTCATCGACGGGATGCATTCCGTCGAGGAACAAAGCCAGATGATTCTGGAACAGTTTGAACTGAAGAAAAAAATATTGTCCGTTTAACCGTTCGCCCTTCAATGATGTTTAAATTTGGTTTAATTGGATACGAATACGATGACTGTCTTCTTTTGCTCAAGCGGCGCCTCGAAGACCGTGGCCATAAAGCCAGGATATTAAATCCGACCAGGATTCCCCGGGTTGTGCAAACCGCTTTTTCACCGGAAAAGATGATATACGACGGGTTCGACGTTCGGGAAGGCGATTGTTACTTCCTGTCCGAAATGGGCCTTCGAGAACCTTTTTTTCACGTCAGCTATGACCGGGAACTATGGACGAAGCTGAGAGGTCGCTATCTAAAATTTGCGGCTGATGAAACGGCAAACCTTAATTTTACTATCGCCATGATAAATATCCTGACCTTTTTCAGACCGATAGTCAATCCGCCGCATATTTATGCCTCTCGCCTGCATTACCCGGTACATTTACACCGGCTTGCCGGCCGTTCGTTCAATGTTCCGTCTTTCATGACCGCCACGACCAGACCGGATGGCTACGATGAAGCCGTACCCCTTAATCTTGATGAATATAAAAATTGGGAAGTGCTGTCTTTTCCCAAAAAAGGGCAGGCGGATTTAAGACTCTGGTGCAAACGACCCGGGGGCGTCAAATATAAGTTAATCGTGATGGGTAAGCGCTTGATGGACGAGGTCCTGCTGTTTCCCGAAACTGATAAATTATCGCAAAAAAAACCTTTAGCTGGAGTACCGGAAGAGGTTGTCACCACCGCCCTCAAAGCCGCCGGTGAACTGGATATAAAATTCGGCGAGGTTACCTGTGTTTATGCCGACCACACGACCTGGCTGATGGGTATTGACCCCTCGCCCGATATAAATAATTTGGAAAATGTACATAATTTAGGTGTTTCATCAGCCCTGGCTGATTATCTTATCGATATAGCTGCGAACACCGGTAGATAACGGAGTTTATCATGGCGGGGAAAAAAATCGGCCTTCTGGGTCAGTACAATGATGCCGACATACAATTGCTGAAAGCTAAGATTGAAGACCGGGGCGGCACGGCGATAATAATCGACCTCGGCCTGTTCCCGGATAACATCAAGAGCACCATAACATCGAACCGGATTATTTTCGATGACCGGAACCTTTTCGAACTTGACGCTTTTTATATCCGGAAGCTGGCGGCCATATGGAGTTTACCGGCACCCGATTTCAACAAAGAAGACTGGGCGGGTTATTACCAGCGTTTCAACGATTATATGGATTACCTGCGGGCGGTTCATTCTTATAAAATATCCTTAACCAGAATCCTGTGCGAGAAAAAACTGGTGGTCAATTCCTTTGAAGCCTGGGATTATCACCATCTGAAGGTATTACAATATTTCCTGTTGCGGGAAAAAGGTTTCCGGGTGCCCGCTTTTGTTGCCGGTAACGACTATTTTACTTTGAAAGAATTTCTCGAAAGTTATCCCGTGGTGGAAAAACCGGTTGTCACCGGCCCGGTCAGGCGAGTGTATGCCGACACCCTCGAAAAAGAAAGAGAACGTTTGCGGGAACGACCCCTGATTTACCAGGAGTATATCGAAGGGACCAGTATCCGCGCTTTCGTTCTCGATGACCGGGTGATCGCCGCCTGTGCCCTTCCCAAAAAAGAATGGGACGTTGATGCCAGTGAAAAAATCGAATACATGCAACCGATTGAGTTGCCCGCGGCTATAAAAGCGGAAATAGTCCGGTCGGCCAAAACCCTGGGAATGATTTTTTCCGGCGTGGACCTTCAGTACCGCGATACCACGGACGAATATTTCTTTTTAGAATGTAATGTCGCCCCATATTTCCGTCCCTATGACACTCAGGCCGGCGCCGATATCGGAGGGAAACTTGCAGATTTCCTTTTGGAAAGAGCCTGAACCGGTCAGCGGTGATATGGCGGATTTGGAATCCCTGCGGAGGCAATATATCGCCGACGGCCGTCTGATTGCCAAAACATTGTCCCGGGATAATACGGTGCTGGCTGTCGGGTTGTCGGGACCTTTGGATGCCCAGCGGGTGCAGCCGTCAAGCGACCTGCACCTGGTCGTCCTGATTAATAAAACCTCTCATATTTACTATCACCATCACCTGCCGTCGTCCAGCCGGGTCGGTCGGCGACTGGAGATTGCCTATCTGCCTTATGCCTACCTTGCCTCCATCACCACTCAGGGTTACACTTCATGGTTCGACGTTTTCGATATCCACAAACTGACGGATATGGTCATCCTCTACGAAAAAGATGATTCTTTGAATGCGCTGAAGGAAAAAATCAAGGACTTGACGCCGAAACAAATTTTTATCGGTCGCCAGTTATCTTTCCTTCGTCATGATTTCGAACAATTGAACCGTCAGCTTCACCGCGGGTATTACCGTGACAGTCTCATAACCGCCAGGCAACTTGTCCTGGCCTGTTTGAAAATATTTCTTGTCGCCGGAAAACGGAAGACCTTTTCCAAAATAGTCCATTTATACCGGGCTTTATCGATTCTATCCGAACAAACAGCAACCATCGGTTGGGATAAAATACACCCCCCGAACGACCTTGACGAGGCCAAAGCCGCCCGACTGGTGATTGAAACCAATAAATTGCTCAAGAACCTATTCAGATGGAAGATTAAATGCGACAGCGTTTCAGGCTAATTAACTATATTGTGATGCTGATTGTCATCCTTCTGGTAATCGCCGCCCTCGTGGTGGTCTTCGGTACCAAGGATAAAACAATCGAAGCCCCCGGACAGGTTAAGCCCGTCAGGTACGAGATAATCAGGGCGGGCCTGGACGGCGTAATAGAAAAAATTTATGTCAAAGCCGGCCAGGTCGTGCGTCCGGGCGACACCCTTTTCAAACTGGCCAATCCAGAATTAAACCTGTCTCTGGAGCAAACCGCTAAAAGCTTTGAGCTGGCAAAATTCGACCTGGCTCAAATAAAGGAAGAATATAATAATCTGGTAAAAAGCGAATCCTTCGAAACCCAATCCGCCTTTGCCAATCTTTATCAGGCGAAGCGGGCATCGGACATCGCCAGAAAAAAATACGAACGCGCCGAGAGCCTCTATGTCAAGGGTTTCACCAGTTCCGAGGACCGCGATGATAAACTGCTGGAATACGAACTTGCTCAATCTTACTACCTTTCGCTTAAAGACTATGCCGACCTTCTGGAAAGGAGATTTCTGCTGCAAATCCAGGAACAGGAAGGCAAAGTTGAATTAGCCCGGCAGGAATATAAGCACGCCGCCGCCAGGTTAAATGAAGTCATGGCAGTGGCGCCGATTGCCGGCGAAGTTCTCACGTCGGACCTTGATGAACTCATCGGCAAAAGGGTTAACATCGGCGAGGCGGTCATGGAAATCGGCGACTGCACCGAAATGTATTTCATTGCCCGGGTCTCCGAGACGGATATCACCCTTATGCGACCGAATCTCAAGGCTAAAATATTCATTAATGCCTTCCCCCACCGGAAATACCGTACTTTCGAAGGTACGGTTGTCCGCATCTCGCCGTTGCCGAACCAGACCGACCAGGGTGTCGCCTTTCAAACGGAAATTCTGCTCGCGGACCCCTGGGTGGACCTGGGTGCTTCTACCATCCCCCTGAAACCAGGTCTTCTGGGGAAAGCGGAAATAATAATCGAACATGACGTGCGATTATTAAAATTAATTTTAGACAAAAAATAAAAAAACCGGATAAAACTGACCGGTAACGATTGGTGATATGGTCGAAAATCTTCCTGCAAAGACCTTTATTGACGCCAGGTAAATATGCCTGAATATAAATTAAAAACATCGTTAAGTAAAATAAAACGAGTTCTGAACTATTTCAAACCATACTGGTGGCTCGAATTCGAAGTGTTCATCTGCATGAGCATCGGCGTCCTGCTGACTCTGGTCGACCCCATGGTCATCAAGGTCCTGATCGACGATGTTTTCGTGGAAAGGAATCTGAATTTATTACATATCATCATTGCAGCCCTGGTCGGACTGTACCTGGTACGTTCGCTGATGAGTGTCATTACCGCCTATCTCTATAATTTTGTCGGTCAACGCATGCTCTTTGACATCAGAAGTCATCTCTTTCAACACCTCCAGAAACTTCACCTGGGATTTTATCAAAGAACCAAAACGGGTGAAATGATCTCACGGGTAAATAACGACGTTGAGGCATTACAGGGTATGATGACCACCACTTTCGTGGACCTTGTGACCGATTTGTTAACCGTGGTCGCCATCCTGGCGGTCGTTTTTTATCTGGACTGGCGCCTGGCTCTAATCTCGTTGTCGGTTTTCCCTTTTTTTGCCATCAGTATCACCTACTTCGGAAAAAAAATCAGGATAAAAAGCAAAAAGGTAAGGGAAAAAATAGCCGAAATTCTCCATTTCTTCCATGAAACCTTTACCGGTATCAAGCTCGTCCAGTCTTATGTCAGGGAAAAAACCGAGGCTCGAAGATACGTTCAGAAGGGGAAGGACCTGATAAACCTGCGCATCGACCAGGGGATTCTCGGGTCTCTGGCCAATTCCTCGGCCGGTTTCTTTGCAGCGCTGGGACCCGCCCTGGTGCTATGGTACGGCGGTTATCGAACGATTGAAGGCGCCCTGTCAATCGGCTCCCTGGTCGCTTTCTACGCTTATATTAAAGACCTCTTTTCCCCCATCTTTCGGCTGGCGCAGTTGAACGTGGTCATCCAGACCGCCCTGGCGTCAATCGACCGTATTTTTGAATTCCTCGATATCCAGCCGGAAATCAAAGATGCTCCCGACGCCGTGACTTTAAAAGAAACGCAGGGGAACCTTACCTTCCGGAAGGTCACCTTTTACTATAAACCGGATGAACCGGTTCTTAAAAATATTTCTTTTGAGGTGCGTCGGGGCGAGACGGTCGCTATTGTCGGTCCCAGCGGAGTCGGTAAAACGACCATCATAAACCTGATGTGCCGCTTTTACGACCCCGTGGATGGAACGATACTGCTTGACGGCGTCGATATTAGAAAAATTAAAATAAACCATCTTCGTAAATTCATCGGTATCGTCACCCAGGAAGCCTATATGTTCAATACCAGTATATATGAAAATCTCAAGTTTGTAGACCGCTGGGCTTCCGAGGCGGCTGTTATCGAGGCTTGTAAAAAAGCCTACATCCATGATTTCATCACGACTCTACCCGATGGTTATGATACTCAGGTGGGTGACCGGGGTATGCGCTTATCCGGAGGTCAGCAACAGCGGCTGTCGATTGCCCGGGCGATTCTCAAGAATCCCCGCATTCTGATTCTTGACGAAGCCACTTCCTCGCTCGATTCCCGGGTGGAAACCCTGATTCAGCAGGCCCTGGAACCGTTGATGAAAGAGCGTACCACCATTGTCATTGCACACCGGCTTTCCACCATTGCCAATGCCGACCAGATTCTCGTCCTCGATAAGGGAGAGATCGTCGAAAGCGGCAGGCACGACGAGCTGTTGTCAAAAAACGGCGTTTACCAGCAATTATGGGACGAACAAATTAAAAAGCAGGAGAACGATTGAATTTACCGACTAACCCGGGACCATCGCTGAATTTAATCCAGCTTCTGGCGGGTACCGGCCTCGCCGTCCTTATCGCGGTTATTTCATATTTAACCCGGTCACTTACGGCAGGCGGTGCCTGGATGCTTGTCGTGACCGGAACCATCGTTTTCGGTTTCGGCGGGATTAGTTTCGGCCTGCCGATTGTTTTTTTCTTCGTTTCCTCAACTTTATTATCCCGGTTGAAATCATCGCGAAAAGCACAGGCCCTGGAAGCTTTCGATAAAACCGGTTCCCGGGATTATAAACAGGTTCTGGCGAACGGCGGTATCGGGGCGGTCAGTACTGTCCTTTATATTATAACCGGATGGACCGGCTGGTATCTTGTCTATCTGGCGGCTATGGGTGAAGCCTGTGCGGATACGTGGGCTACCGAAATCGGCACTCTGTCCCGACAGCAACCCCGCCATATTTTAAACTGGGAGACAGTTGAACCCGGTCGCTCGGGAGGCATTACCCTCCTGGGAACTGCGGCCGCCCTGGCCGGGTCCATCCTGACCGCAGTGACCGGTTATTTCGCCGTTAAAATATCATCACAACCGGCAGTTAGTTTAATGGCTATGACCATGAGCTTCTCCGCAGGTTTCCTCGGCTCGATAATCGATTCCATCACCGGAGCCACCTGGCAGGCGCAATTCCGCAATTGCTTCACGGGAAAAATCACCGAAAAAAAATTCACCCGGGGACAAAAAAATATTCACATCAGCGGCTTGAGCTTCATTGACAACGACGCCGTTAATTTCTTCAGCACCTTCATGGCCGGTGTTTTCATGCTCCTTTTTATCTGCCTGTTTTTATGAGATTATCAAATACACGAATCTTGAATCGGACAAAATAAACTCATTATAAAAAAATCTTACCTTAAAAGTCTGATGGCAATTAATCCTCTTAAAAACAGTCTGGAGCGCCTGTTCTTTCGATTCCCGGCATATGCAACTTCAAATACCACCTTACTTTTCTCCCTGTGCTTATAGTAACTGTAAAAGAGGGTGGCCGGAACCAGCGTCGAACTGTCCCTGACCACCCCAAAAAACGTTGATGAGTATGTTCCATGTTAGGCAGTTAATAAGCGTGACATTTCCCCTTTTGATTGAACGGACATCAAAATCAAGCCCGATTTATCTGTCAGTAACCGCCGCAAACCAGACATTGCACATCAAACCGATAAGGGATCATTTCAATAACTTGACCGTTATTTCTTTACAAATGCTTTCTTGATTAAGCCGATTATTAACATCAGCACGCCGCCGCCTACGCCACCACCGGCGATACTGCCGATGATGCTGCCGATATCGGTTCCGCCGCCGCCGGTGCCGACTCCCAAAGCGCCAAGTATCTGGCCTCCAAGACCACCTCCCAGAATACCGGCAATAGAATTACCGATAGTCCCGAGGGAAGATTTTTTCATCAGCGAACCGGCGATATTTCCACCGGCGGCGCCACTGATTAACTGAATAATTACGGGTATCAAGTTTCCCATACCCAAACTCCTTCCTTTTACTATCCGTTTTTTTCAGGTTTAACGGTATCTTTTATCGGCGTAGATAACCTACCTGAACCTGTTTATGGTGTTTACCTTTACTCTTCAATCCCTGAAAAGACACCTCTAATGTCTTTGAGCCTACCTTTTCTTATTTATTAAATATCAAGTTTGGATAAACCGGGTCATCTCCCCCGCCCGCCAAAAAGGGAACCGAGAATACCTCTCACCAGCTGGCGACCAAGTTGACTTCCCGCTGAACGAGCCACCGAGAGGACAACTTTACCTACCGGACCGGCCGGTTGTGAAGAAGTCCGTCCGCGGCGTGAAGTCCGGTCGGTGTTTTCCTTCGCCTCGGCCGCCATTTTATCAGCGCGCGATTTGAGTTTTTCATAAGCCGAATCGCGGTCCAGCACTTTTTCATAAAAACCATGCAATTCCGATTGCCGGATAATGTTCATACGCGCTTCCGGTGATATCGTGCCGATACGACTTTGCGGCGGATAGATGAACGCTCTTTCGACCGGTGTGGGACTGCCTTTTTCATCAAGCAACGACACCAGGGCTTCACCGGTCGCAAGCTCCGTAATGGCTTTCTCAACTTTCAGACCGGGATTACTGCGGAAGGTTTCGGCTGCCGCCTGCACCTCCTTCTGATCTCGGGGTGTAAAAGCCCGCAGGGCATGCTGTACCCGATTCCCCAGCTGTCCCAGAACATCATCGGGAACATCCAGCGGATTCTGACTGATAAAATAAACACCCACTCCCCGGGAGCGAATTAGCCGCACCACCTGTTCAATTTTATCCAGCAGGGCTCGGGGGGCCTCGTCGAAGAGAAGATGAGCTTCATCGAAAAAGAACACCAGTTTCGGTTTCTCCAGGTCTCCGGCTTCGGGAAAATGCTCAAAAAGCTCCGACAGCAACCACAATAAAAAGGTGGCATAAACACGCGGTGATTGCATCAATCTGTCGGCTGCAAGGATATTCACCACTCCCCGGCCGCTAACATCGGTCTGAAGCAAATCATCGATATTTAAAGCCGGTTCGCCCAGAAGTTTATCCCCACCCTGGTCCTCAAGGGCGAGTAAACTGCGTTGAATGGCGCCGACGCTGGCCGCTGAAACATTACCGTATTCGGTCTGAAACTGTCTGCTGTTATCGGCGACATATTGGAGCATGGCCCGCAGGTCTTTCATATCAAGTAATAATAAACCATTATCATCGGCAATTCTGAAAACCAGATTCAAAACGCCGGTCTGGGTTTCATTTAGATTCAGCAAACGACCCAATAACAAAGGACCCATCTCCGAAACCGTCGTCCGCACGGGATGACCCTGCTCACCATACAGGTCCCAGAATCGCACCGGGCAACCCTGATAAGGCCGGTTCTCCACTCCCAGTAACCTTAACCGCTCTTCGACTTTCGAATTTCCTCCGCCCGGTTGACTGATACCTGCCAGGTCACCTTTAACGTCAGCCAGGAACACCGGAACACCAAGGCGACTGAATTGTTCTGCCATGACCTGAAGGGTAACGGTTTTACCGGTGCCGGTAGCCCCGGCTATCATGCCATGGCGATTAGCCATACGGGGCAGAAGATACAATTCCCGCCCGGCTTTCGCTATCAGAACAGGTTCCACACAATCTCCTCATGTTCGGATTTGCTTTAATATACAATATGGAGCCCTGCGAAAGAAAGGTTTTTTTACAGCTTCAGTTACGATCATCATTAAGAATGAATTATATTTAACACTATATATAACAATGCTTTAAAAACAATGTCACCTTGCCGGCTTTTTATCGTACCTGCGTTGCTCTTCAATTACAGTCCGCTTTATTAACACCTTACTTTGATATAGTTGCATGGCGCACCGGTACGGGCATTGAGTAGTCCCCTCCGGCAATTAGACCAACCCTCAATTACTCCCTATA